>JAPOZD010000389.1 GCA_026706245.1 Alphaproteobacteria bacterium | reverse complement strand
GACGGCGAGTGCCAGCGATGCGCCTGTCTCGGGGTCGTCGCAGGGGATGAGCGCGCCGCTTTCCCGCATCTGCTCGTCGTTCGGAATGTCGGCGAGCGTGCCGATCTCGCCGAAGCTGACGGCATGGCGGATGAGGATTTCGCGCCATTCCGGCCAGTCGCGGCCGCCAAAGACGGCGTCGAGATCGGCGATGAGCGCGCGGCGGTTGGCTACCCGCGCCGGCCGGTCGCGGTAGCGGGGGTCGTCCAGCCATTCGGGCTTCTCCAGCGCTGCGACCAGCTTCGGCCAGTTGCGGTCCTCCGGCAGCAGCACGAGATGGAACCAGCGGCCGTCGCGGCACCGGTAGAGGTTGTGGAGCGCGTTGGCGGCATCCTCTCGGGCCGGGCGCCGCTTGTGCTCGGCGCCGCAGAGCATGGCGCTGGTCTGGAAGGCGTTCCACCAGAGGCCGTTCGCCATGAGGCTGGTGGAGACGGCGCCGCCCTTGCCCGTGCGCTCGCGGCGGTAAAGCGCCATCATCACGGCTGCGAACAGCGTCATCGCGGTCGGATGGTCGCCCATGCCGGGGAGCGAGCGGGCCGGCGGTGAGTCGGGGGCCGGGCGCACCATGTCCATCAGGCCGCTGCGGGCCCAGAGCGCGGTCGAGTCGAAGCCGGTGCGCGCGGCTTCGGGGCCGGTCTCGCCATAGGCGGTGACGGACGCGTAGATCAGCCGCTCGTTCAGCGGCATGAGGTCTTCGCCGCGGATGCCGAGCCGCGCGCGTGTGCCGAGCGGCGCGTTGGTGATGAACACATCGGCGTCGCGCACCATTGCGTAAAGCCGCTCGCGGTCCGCTGCCTGCTTCAGGTCCAGCACGATGCTCCGCTTGTGCCGGTTGTCCATGTTGAAGGGGTAGTTGAAGGCGGTTGGCGGATTGCCGGGCGCGCCGACGGACTGGCGGAACGGGTCGCCGTCGGGCGGTTCGATCTTGACCACGTCCGCGCCGAACTCGCCCAGAATCATCGCGGCAGCCGGGCCGGCGATGAAGGTCGCCGCTTCGATAGCCTTTATCCCGTCGAGCAGCACGGACTCGCTCCTCCGAAAGACGCCGCCGGCGCCGCCCCGCGAGGACGGCGCCGGCGTTTTCGCGATTGCCGCGTAATGGAAGCCTGGGACGCTACTTGAACAGCACCGATGGCAGCCAGAGCGCGACCTCGGGGATGAAGAACACGATGGCAAGGCCAACGCATTGCAGCATCATGAAGTCGAACATGCCGCCATAGATCTTCAAGAGGTCCCATTGAGGCGCCACCGACTTGAGGTAGTAGGCGGCCATGGCTACCGGTGGAGACAGGAATGCTGTCTGCAAATTCACCGCCAGCAATGTCCCGAACCAAACGAGGTGGGGGACCCTCATCTTGTCGGCCCAGGACTCGTCGATGCCGAGCGCGGGCAGGTCGGAACCAAGCGATATGATGACCGGCAGGAAGATCGGCACGAAGATGAACACGATCGCCGGCCATTCGAGCGGCCATCCGAGCAGGAACAGCACCACCATCAGCAGGGCCAGCATCGCCAGCGGCGGCATCGGGATTTCGAGCAGCCAGTTGGCGAGCATGGTGCCGGTGCCGAGCCGGGTGAAGACCGAGCCGTAAACGTTGGACGCGACGGCGAGGAATAGCACCAGGCTGGAAGTTTCCAGCGTGTTGAGCGCCGCCTCGCGCAGCATCTTCCAGGAAAGCCGGCGGTAGCCGAGCGCCAGCCCCAGAGAGCCCACGGCCGCCATGGCCGCCGCTTCCGTCGGCGTGGCGAGGCCGGCGATAATGCTGCCGAGCGCGGCGAAGATGATGACCGCCATCGGCACCACGCCGGAGATGAACTCGCGGAAGATCGCCCAGCCCGAGGTCAGCCGCTGTTCCGGCGGAATGGGCGGTCCCAGTTCCGGATTGATGAGGCAGCGGACGATCGTGTAGGCGATGTAGAGGCCCGACAGGATGATGCCGGGGATGATCGCCGCGGCGAACAGGTGGATGACCGAAACGCCGAGCACCGGGCCCAGCACGACCAGCAGGACGCTCGGCGGGATCAGGATGCCGAGGCAGCCGCCCGCGGTGATGACGCCTGCGGAGAGGCGCTGGTCATAGCCGCTTCGGGTCATGGCCGGCGCGGCCAGCAGGCCCATGACCGTGACCGAGGCGCCGATGATGCCCGTTGCGGTGGCGAAGATCGTGGCCGTGAACAACACGCCCAGATAGAGCGAGCCCCGCAAGCCTCCCATGATCGACTGGAAG
>JAPOZD010000406.1 GCA_026706245.1 Alphaproteobacteria bacterium | reverse complement strand
GCACGGCCGGGCATGATGATCCGGAATGCGGTCCGGTGCGGCAGCGCCTCGGCGGATGGGCGGCCCGGCCGGTCTCGGGCCAGTCGCTCGCCGTCTTCCGGATCGCCTTCGGCCTCCTGATGCTGAACGACGTCGTCCATGTGCTGGACGAGGGATGGCTGACGCGCTTCTACATCGACCGCGCCATCCTGTTTCCCTATTACGGGCTGGAGGTTCCGCCGCTTCCGGCGCCTTGGCTGCAGCTGCTCTGGGGCGCCTGCGGGCTCTGCTGCGTCCTGGTGGCGCTGGGCGCCTTCTACCGGATCGCGATCTGGGGCTTCAACGCGATCTTCATCTATTTCTTCCTGCTCGATCAGCTTCTCTACCTCAACCATTTCTACATGATCGCGCTGTTCGGCCTGTTGCTCGGCTGCACCGGCGCGCACCGCTGCTGGTCGCTGGACCGCCGGCTCGGGCGCGTCCGGGGGACACAGGCCGTGCCGCGCTGGAACCTGCTCATCCTGCAGTTCCAGGTCGAGGTCATCCTGGTCTTCGCCGGCCTCGTGAAGATCGAGATCGACTGGCTCAGGGGCGAGCCGCTCAGGACATGGATGCTGGAGCGGACATGGTCGCCCTTCTCGGACCTGTTCGCGCTCGACTGGGTCGCGCTCGCCGCGCCGGTGCTGGTCATCCTGCTGCATGTCGTGGGCGCGCCGCTGCTGCTCTGGTCGCGGACCCGTCTGCCGGTATTCCTCGTCTATTGCGCGTTCCACATGGCGAACGCGCACCTGTTCAACATCGGCGTCTTCCCCTGGATGACGATCGCCGCCACCACGATCCTGTTCTCGCCGGCATGGCCCTCGGTGCTCGGGCGGCGATGCGGAGCCGCGGCAGGCCGGCTCGGCCTGCGGCGGCCCGTTGCGCCCGGGTGGGCGGCCCGGCTCGGGCGCCTCGTTGCGGGCCCGCGGCAGGCGGATGGCGGGCAGTCGTTCCGGCCCCTGCACCCGGCGGCGCTCGCGGCGCTCGTCCTCTACGCGCTGGTCCAGATCTGGCTGCCGGTCCGCGACAGCCTCTTCGAGGGCCATGTGGGGTGGACCGAAGAGGGCCAGAAATTCTCCTGGCGCATGATGCTCTACGTCCACGGCGCAGACGGCCGCCTCATCGCGGTCTCGCCGGAGGAGGAGGCCTGGGTCATCGACATGCAGGCGCATCTCGACCCCCTGCAGACCTGGATGGTGTTCGCCAAGCCCGAAATGCTGCTGCACTTCGTCCACCTGATGAAGGCGCACTACGCGGAAACCGGCGTCGGCGCGGTGCGGATTTACGCCGACGTCGTCAAGAATGTGAACGGCCAGCCCTGGCGGCGCCTTGTCGACCCCGGTGTGGACCTCGCCGCTGTCGACGGGATGAACTGGTTCCGGGAGGACTCCTGGGTGCTCCGCCCCGAACGGTCGCAGGCCGCCGAAGGTCTGGTCCCCGACTGGTATCCGCCCATCACCCTTGCCCGCTTCAGCGCCATGCTCCGCGCACTCGGGGACCCGGAGCCTTCCTCGAACGGCGAGGCCGCCCCAGACCGCGCAGCCCAGAAGTAATGCCGACGGCTGCGGGCAGGAACCGGCAAACCTCTTCCGCCGCTCCGGACGGCGGGGAGGCCCCCGCCTTCGCCTGCCGGATTCACGCATCTCATTCCGCCTTGTCTGCGGTGGCCCTGCCGGCCCGGCCGCGCCGCGCTCCGCCCCCTTTCGCTCGTGGAGCCGGGCGGTTCGTGGAAGACCTCCTGCATTCTGTCATGAGATGTCATGTTCGCCATGCCGCCGGCGACGCCTTGCGGTGCCGTTCCTGCATATCGTTCCCTCCGCCGCGTTCCGTTCCGCTCCCTTCCGTCCGCGCCGACGCCGGCCTGGGCGCCCCCAGGCGGCGGACCCATTTTTGCGCGCGTATCCTGCGTGCGCGCCCCCGCCCGCCTGCGCGTCTTGCGCCGGCGCGGTTCGCGCACCTGATTGCGCGCACGAGACGGCAGGCGCACTCTCCCCTCCGCAAGCAGGGCGGTTCATGGAAGACCCCTGCACTGTGTCATGAGATGTCATGTTCCTCATGCCGCCGCCGAAGCTCTGCGGTTCCGCTCCTGCATATCGCTCCCTCCGTCCCATTCCGTTCCACTCCCTTCCTTCTGCGCCGCCGCCGGCCTGGGCGCCCTCAAGCGAGGGGACCCTTTTTTGCGCGCGTATCCTGCGGGCGCGCCCCTGCGCGGGCGGGCGCGTCTTGCGCCGGCGCGGTTCGCGCACCTGAT
>JAPOZD010000045.1 GCA_026706245.1 Alphaproteobacteria bacterium | reverse complement strand
GCGCCCGCGGGCCGGCCGGCGTACCCGTCGCGCCCGACAGGCCGTTCTTCCCGTTCTTCACTGACGCGGAGAGGGCCCATGGCGGCAACAGCGCCGAGGAGGCCAGGGCGATGGCGGCGGCCGAGCGGCAGCGCCGGGACGCCGGTCCCGAAGAGCGCTGGACCGGTATGATGCCGGACGCCGCCGACATCCTGCCGCCCGCCGGGGAGCCCTGCCCCACGGAGCGCCGCGCCGCCGAAGAGGAACAGGACTATCTCAAAGAGCTCGCCCGCACCCGCCCGCCGCTGGAAAACCGCACCGCCGGGATGTATCTCGCCGAATTCGACTGGGTGCGCCCCTGCCGCGGAGAGGAACCGGACCATGACGAATCCTGACAATTCATGATGGTCCTGATGGCCGTATTGTCGCCCAACCCTCCCTTGCCGCCCCGGATCGGGGTCCGAGGCGGCACTGTGTTGCGTTCGGTGCGAGCCCGAAGCCCCCATGACGAATCCTGACGAATCATGACAATTCCAGACACCCGCACGACCCTCTCCCCCGTCATTTCGACCGAACGAAGTGAGTGGAGAAATCTTTTCGCTACGGCGCTTCGGACCGGGCATCGCGTCGGACGGATATGGGGAGCTTATCGGTGGCTGTGCGTCGGTGGCCAACGGCCATTGCGATGACCGACACTGTCATCCCTCCTTCCATTGCCGCCCCGGACCGAGCGACTTGCCCCGGACCTCGATCCACCCTCGATTGCCACCCCGGACGGAGCGCAGCGGAGATCCGGGGTCCAGGAGCCACAAATTGAGGCCGTGCCGGGCGACTCTGGGCCCCGGATCAAGTCCGGGGCGGCATCTTTGGTTATCGGGGGAATTGGGGCGGCACGGCATGATCTGCCGGGGTGGGGATTCCCGGCTAGCCGGGCTTGCGGATCCAGAACAGGTACATGCCGTCGAAGGTGTCGGGATTGTCGCGCTCGAACGTCGCCCAGGCCTGAAGGTCGAGTACGGCCGACTCGCCGTGCCCGCCATCGACACCGGCCGCGAAGGCTTCGGCGATGTGCGGGCGCACGTCCATGTGGAGGAATTCCAGCCCTTGCTCCTCCAGAAAGGCGCCGATGGCCTCCAGGGTCAGAGGCCGCTCATGGGCGTGGAACAGCAGGTCGCGCACTTCGCTGAGGGTGTAGAAATCCGCCGAATCGGCGAGCCCGCATTCGAAATCGTCCTCCGGCCCGTCGGGAGTCTGGGCGAGAATGCGGGCGCGGACCGCGCGGATCGCGTCCGGGTCCGCCGGGTCGATACCTGCGCCGGCGAGCTTTTCGCGCAGCACTGTCAGCCCCCGCCGGGCGGTCGCGCTGTAGAGGCCGACATACATCAGCCCGCCGGGCCGCAACCGCTCGAGCAGGATGCGCCAGCCGGCGAACGGATCGGCCATGTGGTGCAGGACGCCGATACATTCGATCAGATCGGCCGGCCGGTCGAACGGCGGCTCGAAGTCCGGCAGGTCGAGGATATCCGCCTGCCGGAACCGGATGGCGTCGAGGCGGTGCCGGCGCGCCTTCATGGCGGCGTAGCGCAGGCTGGCGCGGCTGAAATCGAACGCCAGCAGCCGGGCGTTCGGCGCGTAGGCGAGCGCGGCCTCGACCGCCTGCCTGCCGGTGCCGCAGCCCGCGATCAGGATGCGCAGCGGGCCGCCGGTCCAGCCACCGTCCGGCTGCGGCCCCCCGGACCCGCCGGCAATCCGGTCGAGAAACGCCCGCACTGCGCCGGCCAGCGGCGGCTGCACCCAGCCCCAGCGCGGATAGGGGTTGGCCTCATACTGCGCCGCCACGGCATCGCCGGTCCCGTCCGCGGCGGCGATGTCCGGGCCGAGATCCGCATCCGCCCGCGCCATTTCGTGCCGCTCGCGCCGGATGTCGCCGGCCGATCCGGCGCACGGCCTCGCCGCGGCGCTGTACCTGCCGGCGGAACGCTGGTGTCCGGCCGGCGACCGCGGCGACGGCGACCGGTTGCCGAAAGCGCTGGCCAGGCTGGCCGGCGACATCCGGCGCGAGCGGCACGAGATGGCGCGGGCCGATGCGGATCTCGGCCCGGACATCTCCGCCGCGGACGGGACCGGCGACGCCGTGGCGGCGCAGTATGAGGCCAACCCCTACCCGCGCTGGAGCTGGGTGCAGCCGCCGCTGGCCGGCGCCGTCCGGGCGTTTCTCGACCGAATTGCCGGCGGGTCCGGGGGGCCGCAACCGGACGGCGGCTGGACCGATGGCCCGCTCCGCATCCTGATCGCGGGCTG
>JAPOZD010000071.1 GCA_026706245.1 Alphaproteobacteria bacterium | reverse complement strand
CCCCTTGTTGGCGGCCGCTGCTGGACGCCATCGCGGCGCAGACGAGTGTCCGCTGGAACGCCGGACCCCGTACGGTTCCCGACTGGCTCGACAGGAACAGCCTGGAGGTCGAACTCGCCGATCCACAAACGCCCGACATCACCACCTTAAGTGCCGCGACGGCCTATCACGAAGCAATCGAGGCGACCCGTTGGGCGCGCCGGCTCGTTGCCACCGGCAAAGCCAGGCCCGAAGAGATCGCCATCGCCTCGGTGAACACATCGGACTATGACGACTTTCTACTCGCCCTGCGATCCGATGCGAATATCGACATCCACTTCGCCCACGGCATCAAGGTCACGACAAAGCGGGAAGGACAGGCGGCATCGGCCCTGGCGGACATTCTGGTGCGAGGGCTGTCGCAGAATCGGGTTCGGCGCCTGGCGGCATTGCTTGCCGCCTACGAAGGGCCCATTGCGGATTTGCCGAGTGGCTGGACGAGTATTCTGCCTCCGGATGCGCCACTGTCCTCACTTGAAGCCTGGTCGCGGCTGTTCGACCGCTTGACCGCTTCCGACTGGCCCGACGGCATCGATCACGGACCCGCTCTTTCCAGAATCGTCGAGTCGTTGTCCGAAGGCACCGCCGCCGCTGAAACCGGGGAGTTCCTGCTATCCGGACCGGTCCTGAATATCTGGCGAAAGGCTCTGCAAGCCGGTTCCGCCGCCTCCATCGATCTGGTGCTGGAGACGCTTCGAACGGACGACGGACTCGACGCCTGCGTTTCCATAACCTGGATGCCCGCGAGTGCGCTGGCCGCTTCTCCCAGGCCGTACGCCCGCCTGCTTGGCCTCAACTCGTCGCGATGGCCTCGCGCCATTGCGGAAGACCGCCTCCTCTCCGACCACATCATCCCGACCAGGGAACTCGACCCGCTGCCCGTCAATCTCGCGGACCGGCGCGATTTCGCAACGATCGCGGCCACCACGGCACGCAAACTCGTCCTGTCCCGAGCCCGGCGGGACAGCGACGGCCGGTTGCTCGGCCGCAGCGTGCTCCTTGAGGGCATGCCTGAAGAGACGTATCTGCGCCGCAACCGCATTCCGGAACACGCTTTCAGCGAAACAGACCGGCTGACGGCCCGGCGTGACGACTTTCAGGCTCTTCCCCAGGCGGTGGCCGCGGCCGCGTGCTGGCAGGACTGGTATCGCGAGGGAATTACGCCCCACGACGGCCTCGTGCGTCCCGGTCACCCGGCGATTCAGGCCATCCTGGAGCGGACACAGTCGGCCAGTTCCCTGCGCCAGCTTCTGCGCAATCCCATCGGATTCGTCTGGCAGTACGGGCTGCGCTGGCGGTCGCCGGAATCCGGCGACGACCCGCTGGTTCTCGATGCCCTCGCCACCGGCAAACTTGTACACGAGATACTCGAGGGTGCGCTCGGCATCCTGGAGGCAGACGGTGGTCTTGCCCGGGCCGGCGCGGAAGAAATCGCGGCCGCCGTGGACGGCGCGGTTCGCGATGTCGCCGCCCGCTGGGAATCAACACGGGCGGTACCTCCGCGGATCGTCTGGCGCCGTACCCTCGATGAGGCGCGCGAACTGGGCACGCGCGCCTTGTGTTTCCGTGACGGACAGATCCCCGGGGGGCGCGCCTACGGGGAAGTACCCTTTGGCGGCACGGAACCATCCTCCGATGCCGCGTTGCCCTGGAACGCGGCAACCGCCGTGGAGATTCCGGACACGGGTTTCCGGATCAGAGGCTCCATCGACCGGCTTGACGTTTCTCCCGGAGGGCAATCGGCGCTGGTACAGGACTACAAGACCGGCAGAACGCCCAAGAACGAGTTCGAACTGGACGGGGGCAGGGAGTTGCAGCGGTGCTGCTACGCCTACGCGGCCAGGGCGATGCTGGGCGGCGAGGTCCAGGTGGAAGCCTCCCTGCTCTACCTTCGCGACATCGAGGACCGGCGCCTAGAAGATCCGGACGCTACGCTTGATCAACTCGGCCACTTTCTTCGCGCGGCGCGCGCAAACCTGGCCGATGGCGGATGCACCATAGGTGCGGATACCGGCGGTCAATACGACGATCTGCTGTTTGCACTGCCCGCCAATGCAGGCCCGGTTTACTGCGAACGAAAAGCCGAAGCCGCCGGCGAGTTGCTGGGCGCGGCGACCGAAGTCTGGGAGGCGCCGTGATGAACGCGCCATTGACCCGGCTTGCCGATGATGCGGCCCGCAGGAAGGCGATCACCGTTCACGATCGCTCCTACCTGGTGGAAGCCGGCGCCGGATCGGGGAAAA
>JAPOZD010000380.1 GCA_026706245.1 Alphaproteobacteria bacterium | reverse complement strand
CGCGGGTGGTGGAGCCCGGCACCTCGGTCTTGACCCCGCAGCGCGCCAGCGTGCGGGAGAGGATGTCGGCGCTCATGGCCGCGACCGAGATCGGCCGACCCCGCATGGAGCCGGAATTGTCGATCAGCAGCGAGACGACCGTGTCGCGGAAATCGGTCTGCTTCTCCATCTTGTAGGACAGCGAATGGATCGGGTCGGCCACGACGCGCGCAAGACGGGCGGCGTCCAGCAGGCCCTCTTCCAGGTCGAACTCCCAGGCCCGCACCTGCTGGGCCATCAGGCGGCGCTGCAGGCGGTTGGCCAGCCGGCTGACGACCCCCTGCAGGCTCGCAAGCTGCTGGTCGAGGTGATGGCGCAGCCGCGCGAGTTCGTCCGCATCGCAGAGTTCGTCCGCATGGACGATCTCGTCGAAGTCGCCTGTCCAGGGCATGTAGGCCGGTCCGGCATTGTCATTGCGGCCGTGCATCGGGTGTTCCTGCGGCGAGGACCGTCCGGGCTCCTCATCGCCCATGCCCGGCATGATCTCCGCATCGGCGTCGTCCGCCCCGGCCTCCCCGGTATCTTCTCCCTCGACATCGGACATGTCCGAGGCATCGGACATCAGCGTGCCGTCGCTCTCGCCCTCGGTCCCGTCACCCTCGCCGTCCTCGGACGCATCGTCGGCGTCGTCCTCGGACCCTTCCTCCTCGCCCGACGCGGCGTCGTCCAGCAGTTCCAGGTCCTCCATCAGGCGCCCGGCGAGCGCCGCAAACGCCTCCTGGTCGTGGATCTGGCCGGCCATGCGGGCGAACGCCTTTGCGGCGCGCTCGTCGAACCAGTCCCGCCAGAGGTCGAGAACCCCGGACGCCACGTCCGAGGAGACCTGTCCGCTGAGCGTCTCGCGGGCATAGAGGCCGACGGCCTCCGCCAGCGGCACATCATCGGCGGAGGCGGCGCGGGTGAAGCCCTGCCGGCGGCAGCGCTCATCGACGGCCGCGGAGAGGTTGCGCGCCGCGCCGCTCATGTGGCGCGCGCCCCAGGCCTCGACCCGCGCCTGCTCCAGCGCGTCGAACACGGCGCGCGCCTGCGGGCCGCCGCGCGCGAGCCGCGCATGTATCTCGGCGTCGTGATGGCGCTCGCGGAGCGCAAGGGAATCGGCTTCGCCGCGCACGAAAGCGGCTTCCGCCGCCGGCAGGTCGCGCCCCGGCATAGGCAGCTTGGCGTGGCCGCGCTCCAGCGACGCCCGGTCCGGTCCGAAGGAGACTTCCAGCTCGTCGATGTCGCCCATGGCGCGCATCGTGGCGGCCGTCACCCGCTTGAACGAGTCGAGCGGCGTCTCCTTGTCGCCGGCGAGGCTCATGGTGCGCGGCCGATCCCCGATGCCACGATCGACTCCGGCAGCTCGCTGTCGAAGCAGCGCTGGAAATACTCGGCCACGATCGGCCGCTCCGCCTCGTCGCACTTGTTGAGGAAGGTGACGCGGAAAGCGAAGCCGAGATCGTTGAAGATGCGTTCGTTCTCGGCCCAGGTGATGACGGTGCGCGGCGACATGACGGTGGAAATGTCGCCGTTCATGAAGCCCCGGCGGGTGAGTTCGGCAAGCTGGATCATCTGCTTGCCGCGCTCCAGCCCCTTCTTGTCGGAGAGCTCCGGCACCTTGGCGAGGATGATCTTGAGCTCCTCGTCCTCGGGCAGGTAGTTCAGCGTCGCCACCACATTCCAGCGGTCCATCTGGCCCTGGTTGATCTGCTGGGTGCCGTGATAGAGGCCGGTCGTGTCGCCGAGGCCGACCGTGTTCGAGGTCGCGAACAGCCGGAAGGACGGGTGCGGGCGGATGACCCGGTTCTGGTCGAGCAGCGTCATCTTGCCCTCGACCTCGAGCACGCGCTGGATGACGAACATCACGTCCGGGCGGCCGGCATCGTATTCGTCGAAGACGATGGCGGTCGCGTGCTGCAGCGCCCAGGGGAGCATGCCCTCGCGGAATTCGGTGACCTGCTTGCCGTCGCGTACCACGATGGCGTCGCGGCCGACAAGGTCGATGCGGCTGACATGGCTGTCGAGATTGATGCGGATGCACGGCCAGTTCAGCCGGGCCGCGACCTGCTCGATATGGGTCGATTTGCCGGTGCCGTGATAGCCCTGGATCATCACGCGGCGGTTGTGGGCGAAACCGGCCAGGATCACGAGCGTGGTCTGTTCATCGAAATGGTAGGCGGTATCGATCTCGGGCACGTAGGCGTTCGCCTCCGAAAAGGCGGGCACGACCATGTCCGTGTCGATCCCGAAGACCTCGCGCACGGAAATTGTCTTGTCGGGCTCGCGGGTATGCGCGTCGCTCTGGATGCCGTGCATCGTGCTCATGCGATTTTCCAACCGGCTTGGTGACAGGTTACCGGGCCGGCGCCGCCGAAAGCGCCTCGTGCAGGACCCGGTAGGCACGGGTTATGGATTTCATTCGTTCCTCCGACGCCGGGCAGCCGCCATTGGCATCGGGATGGTGGTGCTTGACCAGCTCCTTATAGCGCGATTTCAGCGCGGGGAGAGTCATGTCGTCGGAAAGCGCCATGGCCGCCGCCGCTTCCGCCTCCGGGCTTCCGGGCGGCCAGCGCCGCGAGGACGGCGTCCGCACGGCGGCGCCAACGCCGCCATCCATACAACCTGCCGCGTTACGCGCGGCGGCGGCGCCGAAGATGTCGAGGGGATCGTCGAAGTGCGGCGAGGCGCTGAAGCGGCCGTGCCGCCCGCCGGGCTCCAGGCTGCTGCGCACCGCCGCGTCGATATCCGCCCGGTCCATATCGGGGCAGAAGCTCCATTCGCGGTTATAGGCGCGGACATGGTCGAGGCAGAACCAGACATAGTCGTGCAGGCGGTCCGCGGCGCGCGGCGCCGGATAGGAAGCCGCCGCCCGGCAGCCCGGCCATTCGCAGCGGGCACCGGGAGCGGGGCGCTGTCGGGTGTGATAGACCATGACCGTCGGAGTATGGAAACACCGCAGCGAGGGAACAAGGGGGCCGGGCCATGCCTGTCCGCGACGATATCGCCCGCAAGCTCCGCGAGGCGTTCGCGCCGAGCCGGCTTGAGGTCATCGACGAATCGCACCTGCATGCGGGCCATGTCGGCGCCCGGCCGGGAGGGGAATCGCATTTCCGGGTCGAGATCGCAGCCGGCGCTTTCCGCGGCATGAGCCGCGTGGCCCGCCAGAAAGCCGTCTATGGCGTGCTCGCCGAGGAGATGGCGGGGCCGGTGCATGCGCTGTCGATCCGGGCGGAAGACGGTTAGTCCGGCCGCGCCGGCTCCGCCTCGCGGTATTCCTCGGGCCAGAGCGTCCGGACCACCGGGCTGGAGCGCGCGAACGCCATGCAGGAATCGAGGCCGGGGCCGCCCTTCATGCTGTCCGCCTCGCTCATGCCGGCCTGGCGGCGCTGATGCTCCCGCCAGGGGCCGAGCGTCTGGTAGGCGCTGGTGCCGAGCGGATAGAGCAATTCCAGGATATGCGTGCAGCCGGCGGTCCGGCCGTAGCGCTCCTTGACCCGGCGCATCCAGCCCGGGCCGATCCGCAGTCCGGCCAGTCGGGAGAAATTGGCGGCGGCGTCTGCGCAGACGGCATAGGGGCTTTCCAGCGTCTCGGCTTCGGCGGCGAGGATCGTCAGGCGGTCGTCGAGGGTGAGCCTGACCCGCATCCGGTGGACCGGGACGCCCGGCTCGACCCTGCCGCGCCAGTAGTTCTCGAAGGCGTAGGTCTTGGTATCGACGAGTTCGGCCTCCAGGTCCCAGAGCCCGTCCTCGCGCAGGAAACCCTCGCAGCGGACCTGGCGGCTGTGGATGCGGCGGCGGCGCGGCGCAGGTAGGGAGAGCGGCAAGGGCGGACCTTTCCTTCGCTGGGAGGCTGGAGTCGGCAGGCGGGGGACGGGGCTCAGGCGAGCCGGCCGTGACAGTGCTTGTATTTCTTGCCCGACCCGCAGGGACAGGGCGCGTTGCGTGCGACCTTGCCCCAGCTCGACGGGTCGCCCGGATCGGGCGGGCCGCTCGGCCGGCGCAGGGGGCGGGCGGCCTGGGCCGCGCTGCCATTGCCGGCGAAGGCAGGCTCCGGTTCGTCATGCACCTGGCGCCAGTCACCGCCCTCTTCCGAGCGCGGCATGAGGTCGCTGGCGGGCGTGTCGAGCTGCACTTCGAGATGGGCGAGCGTTCCGGTCACCGCCTCGCGCAGCCGCGCCAGCATGGTGTCGAACAGCTCGAAGGCTTCCTGCTTGTACTCGTTCAGCGGGTCCTTCTGGGCATAGGCGCGCAGCCCGATGCCCTGGCGCAGGTGATCGAGCTGGAGCAGGTGCTCCTTCCAGATCTGGTCGAGAAGCTGGAGCAGGACGCTCTTTTCCGCCTGGCGCATGATGTCCGCGCCCCAATTCGCGGTCTTCTCCGCCATGCGCCGGTCGAGCGCGGTGAGAATGCGCCGGCGGATCTCCTCGTCCGCGATGCCTTCCTCCTCCGCCCATTCGCGGGCCGGGAAGTCGATGGAAAGCACGCGGCGCAGTTCGTCCTGGAGGCCCTGGGCGTCCCATTGCTCGGGCAGCGCCTTCTCCGGGATGAAGCGCTCGACCACGTCCTCGACGACCTGGTGGCGCATGTCCACGACCTCGTCATGGACATCCTCGACCTGCATCAGGTCGCGGCGCTGTTCGTAAACGACCTTGCGCTGGTCGTTCATCACATCGTCGAATTTCAGCAGGTTCTTGCGAATCTCGAAATTGCGCGCCTCGACCTTCTGCTGCGCCTTCTCCAGCGCCTTGTTGATCCAGGGGTGGACGATGGCCTCGCCCTCCTCGAGGCCCAGCCGGCGCAGCATCCCGTCCATGCGCTCCGAGCCGAAAATGCGCATCAGGTCGTCTTCCAGCGAGAGGAAGAACTTGGAGGCGCCGGGGTCGCCCTGCCGCCCGGAGCGTCCGCGAAGCTGGTTGTCGATCCGCCGGCTTTCATGGCGCTCTGTGGCCAGCACATAGAGGCCGCCGGCCTCGATCACCACGCGCTTGTCCTGCGTGACCTGCTCCAGAATCGTGGCCTCGCGCGTCTCTCCCTCGGCGCGGATCAGCATTTCCGCATTGCCGCCGAGCTGGATGTCGGTGCCGCGCCCCGCCATGTTGGTCGCGATCGTCACCGCGCCCGGCTTGCCCGCCTGCGCGATGATCGCCGCTTCCTGTTCGTGGTAGCGCGCGTTCAGGATCTGGTGGGCGATCTTCTCCTGTTTGAGCCGCTTGCCCAGCTCCTCCGACTTCTCGATGGAGACCGTGCCGACCAGCACGGGCTGCCGGCGCGCCACGCAGTCCCTGATCTGGGCCAGGATGGCGTCGTTCTTCTCCCGCGCCGTGCGATAGACCTCGTCATCGTGGTCGGCGCGCACGGTCGGCAGGTTGGTGGGAATCTCTATCGCCTCGAGCCCGTATATCTCGGCGAATTCGCCCGCCTCGGTGATCGCCGTGCCGGTCATGCCGGCGAGCTTGTCGTAGAGGCGGAAATAGTTCTGGAAGGTGATCTGGGCGAGCGTCTGGTTCTCAAGCTGGACCGGGACCCCTTCCTTGGCCTCCAGCGCCTGGTGCAGCCCCTCCGAATAGCGCCGCCCCTCCATCGCGCGGCCGGTGAACTCGTCGATGATGACGACCTTGCCGTCGCGGACCATGTAGTCGACATCGCGCTCGAACAGCGTGTGGGCGCGCAGCGACTGGTTCAGATGGTGCAGCAGGGAGATGTTGTGAATGTCGTAGAGGCTGCCTTCCGTGAGCAGCCCGTGCTGGCGCAGCAGCGCCTCGCTGTGTTCCTGGCCGGCCTCGTTCAGGGTGACGCTGCGCTGTTTCTCGTCCTTCTCGTAGTGCTCGGGCCGGATCTCCGCCATCAGCCGGTCGCAGCGCATATAGAGCTCCGAGGACTGCTCGGCCGCGCCTGAAATGATGAGCGGCGTGCGCGCTTCGTCGATCAGGATCGAGTCCACCTCGTCCACGATGGCGAAGGCGAAGGTCCGCTGGACCATCTCGTCGAGCGCGAACTTCATGTTGTCGCGCAGATAGTCGAAACCGAGCTCGTTGTTCGTTCCGTAAGTGACATCCGCCGCGTATTGCAGGCGCCGCTCGCTGTCCGGCAGCCCGTGCGTGATGCAGCCGACGGTGAGCCCGAGGAACTCGTAGATGCGGCCCATCCATTCGGCGTCCCGCCTGGCGAGATAGTCGTTGACCGTCACGACATGCACGCCCCCGCCGGCAAGCGCGTTCAGATAGACCGGCAGGGTCGCCGCGAGCGTCTTGCCCTCGCCGGTCTTCATTTCCGCGATCATGCCCTGGTGCAGGACCATGCCGCCGACGAGCTGGACGTCGAAATGGCGCTGGCCGAGCGTGCGTTTCGACGCCTCGCGCACCGTGGCGAAGGCCTCGACGAGCAGATCGTCCGGGTCGGCGCCACCCTGAATACGTGTGCGGAATTCGTCCGTGCGGGCCCGGAGTTCGCTGTCCGACAGCGCCTCCAGCTCGGGTTCGAGCGCATTGATCGCTGCGACTTCGGGCCGCAGGCGTTTCAGAAAGCGGTCGTTATGGGTGCCGAACAGGCGCTTGGCGACTACGCCGAGCATGAAGTGTTCCCCGAAAGATCGCGGGCCGGCCCGCAGGCGTCCCGCCCTTCGGCCAAGATTTAGAAACGCGGCCCGCCGCTGTCAACGCATCGGCGTCCCGGGCGGCGGGCCGCGGGGAACCGATCAGACGAATTGGATGTTGTCGGCTGCGAATTTGCCCTTGCGCGGGTCCCGGCGCAGTTCATAGCTGATCCGCTGTCCCTCGGCCGGAGCATTGAGGCCAGCGCGTTGCACTGCCGAAATATGGACGAAGACATCGGCCCCGCCCTCGTCGGGTTCGATGAACCCGTATCCCTTGGTCGTGTTGAACCATTTCACGGTACCGGTAGCCATACGAATCGACACTCCCTAGTCACGGCACGTCGTCTCTTTTCGGGTATTTGTTCAACGTCACGCGACGTGGTCGCGACGCAATCCGCCTTGTCAGGACGACGGACTATACCACGTTTGTCTCCATGAGCGCGCGGATATCCCGCAGTTCCTCCAGAATGCTCCGCAATTCGGATTCCGGCACATCCTGCCCCGAAAGCGCCCGGCGCGCGCCTTCGATGGTGAAGCGCCGTTCGTGCAGCAGCTCGCGAATGGCAAGAATTGTATCCACGTCCTCGGGGCGGTAATAGCGCCGCCCGCCGGCCCGTTTCAGCGGCTGCAATTGTGGAAATTTGCTCTCCCAGAAACGAAGCACATGGGGTTCGAGTCCGACCTCCCGCGCGACTTCCGATATCGTGCGATAGGCGGTCGGGTGCTTTTCCATGGAAGCCGGCGCCTACTCCGCCGCTGCGCCGCCCGCATTGACGCGCTGCTTCAACACCTGCGAGGCGCGGAACGCGACCACGCGGCGAGGCGGAATGGCGACCTCTTCGCCGGTGCGCGGGTTGCGCCCTGTCCGCTCGCCCTTCGTCCGCATGGTAAACGTGCCGAAGGAGGAGATCTTGACCGTGCCCTCGGTTTCCAGCGCCCCGGCGAGTTCTTCCAGGACGGCTTCCACGAGCATCGCCGAATCGCTGCGCGAGAGGCCGATATTGCGATAGACCGCCTCGCAGAGGTCGGCCCGGGTCAGGGTCCTGCCGCTCATGCGAGGGACGCTAACCCGGACGCGCATGTCCGGTCAACGCAGATGCAAGCGGCATTTGTGCTTACCATCGGGCGAGCGCCGCGCCCCAGGTGAAACCGCCGCCCATGGCCTCAAGCAGCAGCATGTCGCCTTCCGAGATCCGCCCGTCCCCGACACCGGCCGCCAGCGCCAGGGGAATCGAGGCGGCCGAAGTGTTGGCATGGCGGTCCACCGTCACGATCACCCGGTCGTCGCCGATGCCGAGCTTGCGCCCGGTGGCGCGCAGGATGCGCAGATTGGCCTGGTGCGGCACGACCCAGTCGATGGCCTCAGGCCCGAGGCCGTTGGCTGCCAGCGCCTCGTCAACGACCTCGGTGAGATTCGTGACCGCGTGCTTGAAGACTTCCCGCCCCTTCATCCGCAAATGTCCGACGGTCCGGGTCGATGACGGGCCGCCATCGACATAGAGCATGTCGCCATGGCGCCCGTCCGAATGCAGATGGGTGGACAGAAGGTGCCGCGGATCGTCCTCGCAGGCTTCCAGCACCACCGCGCCGGCGCCGTCGCCGAAGAGCACGCTGGTTTCGCGCTCGTTCCAGTCCAGGATACGGGAGAAGGTCTCGGCGCCGATCACCAGCGCGCTTCGCGACTGGCCGGCGCGGATAAAGTTGTCCGCCACGGCAAGCGCGTAGATGAACCCGGAGCAGACCGCCTGGACATCGAATGCGGCGCCCCCCGTCATGCCCAGCCCGGCCTGGACCGCCGTTGCCGTGGAGGGGAAGGTCCGGTCGGGCGTCGCGGTGGCGAGCACGATCAGGTCGAGTTCGCAGGCGTCCCTTCCGGCGGCAGCGAGCGCACGCCTCGATGCTTCGAGCGCGAGGTCCGAGGTCTTTTCATCCGGCGCGGCGATCCGCCGCTCGCGGATACCGGTGCGTTCGCGGATCCAGGCGTCGGAGGTGTCCATCCGGGCCGCGAGCTCGTCATTGGTGACGATACGCTCCGGCAGATAGGCGCCGACGCCCCGGAATTGCGTCCGCCGTCCGGTCAAGAGGCCGTCGCCGCCACCGGCGGCGCCATGCGCTCGAAGGCCGAGCGGACATCCTCGAGGAAACCGTGGCGGCTCATATCGACCGCAAAGCCGATCGCATTGGCGAACGAGAAAGCGTCCGAACTGCCGTGGGCCTTGACGACGATGCCGTTCAGCCCGACGAACACGGCGCCGTTGTAGCGGCGCGGATCGAAACGGTCGCGCACCTTGTCGAGCGCCCGCCGCGCCAGCCAGAAACCCGCCATGCCGGCGAGCGAACTCCTCACCGCGCGCCGGAGCGCCGCGCTGTAGAGCCGCGCCGAGCCTTCCAGCGCCTTGAGGGCGACATTTCCGGTGAACCCGTCGGTCACCACCACATCGACCGCGCCGCCGGTTATGTCGTCGCCCTCGATGAAACCCTTGAAGTCGAAGCCCGGATCGGCAACGGCGCGGAGCCTGGCGGCGGCATCGCGCAGGGCCGAGCCCCCCTTCAGCTCCTCCTGGCCGACATTCAGCAGGCCGACGGTCGGGCGCCGGTCCAGAACCGCCGAAGCGAACGCGGCGCCCATGACCGCGAACTGGAACAGATTCTCGCCGTCGCATTCGATGTTTGCGCCGAGGTCGAGCATGGCGATTTCGGCGCGGAGCGTCGGCATGATGGAGCAGATCGCAGGCCGGCCGACGCCCGGCGGCGTGCGCAGCAGGAACTTGGAAACCGCCATCAGCGCACCGGTATTGCCGGCCGAAACGATGCCGGCGGCCTGGCCGTCGCGCACCTTCGCCACGGCGTTCCACATCGACGAGCCCTCGCCGCCGCGCAGCGCCGAGGACGGCCTGGCGTCGTCGGCGATCACCTTTTCGGCGGCATGCAGCTCGACCCGATCGCCAAAGCCCTTCAGCTTCGCCAGGCCGCGCTCCATCCGAGCCGGGTCGCCGTGGATCAGGAAGCGGGCTTCCGGGTATCGTTCGCCGGCCAGGGCCGCGCCCCGGAGCACGATCTCGGGCGCCCGGTCTCCGCCCATGCCGTCGAGCGCAATGACGATGGGATCGGGCACAGGAGCCTTAGGCGGCTTCGTCTCTGGCTACGACGACCTCGCGGCCGCGGTAATAGCCGCAATGTGCGCAAACATGGTGCGGGCGCATCCGTTCGCCGCAATTCGGGCATTCGACATGCGTTTCGGCGCCCAGACGGTGATGGGAACGACGCTTGTCGCGGCGCGACCGGCTCACCTTCTTTTTCGGAACGGCCATCGGGCGTCCTCTTCCGGATATCTGGCAGCGGCGTTGTCTATACCAAAGCGCCCGAACCGGCAACCGCCGCTTCCCGAACTCCTCACCCGGCGTTCGGCTCGGGCTCCGCGTCATCGATGGAGCCGGCGAGCTTGTCCGCCACGCCCTGCATTTCCACCGCGACCGTGTCCGCGCCCACCCGGCGCAGTTCTTCCGCCCAGTGCTCGTCATGAGCGCGGGCGACGATGCGCAGGCGCGGGAAAATGTAGCGCAGCTGGCCGACAATGGTAACGGCGCGCCTGGGGTCATTGAACGCCACGATAACCGCGCTGGCGTTCTCGACGCCGGCCGCCTCCAGCACTTCCGGACGGGCCGCATCGCCGTGGAACACCTCGAAACCCAGCCGGCGGCCCGCGGTGATGTTGTCCGCATGGATATCGATGCCGACCGGCAGCCGACCCGCCTCGCGCAACTGGGCTGCGCATTCGCGGCCGGCGCGGCCGAAGCCGGCAACGACGACATGGTCCGAATGCGGCCCCGCGGCCTCTACCCGCTCGCCGGATTCCTGCGCGATGTCGGGCAGGGCGCGGCGCCCGGCGAATGCCAGCAGCGGGGTCGCCGCCATGGAAAGCGTGATCGCCATGCCGAGGAGTTGCGCATCCGGACTGTCCAGAAGCGAGCGTCCGACCGCCGCGCCCAGCAGCACGAAGCCGAACTCGCCGCTGCCCGCCAGCAGCAGTCCGACATAGATTGCCCGCCCCCTCGGCATGCCGAGGGCAGCCCCGATCGCGGCGGCAACCGCAGTCTTGACAATCAGCAGGCCGACCACGATAGCCGCCAGCGCGCCGGCCCGGGATACCACTCCGCCCGCGTCGATCGCCATACCGACCGTCATGAAAAAGAGCCCGAGCAGCAGGCCGCGGAAGGGCTGGATAACGGCTGCGACCTGGTGGCGGTGGCGGGTGTCGGCCAGCAGCATGCCGGCAAGGAAGGCGCCGAAGGCCATCGAGAGGCCGGCGAGCTCGGTGGCAAGGCCCGTCGCCAGCACGATCAGCAGGGTGAGCGCGGTGAAGGTTTCGATCTGGCCGCCCTCGGAGAGCGGCCCGTAAATGGGACGCACCACCCAGCGTCCGACCGCCAGGATGCCAATGACGGCCGCGAGCGCCTTCAGCACCGACCAGAAAAGCGCTTCAGCAACCGCCTCCGGCGCGCCGCCGAGCACCAGCGTGATGACCAGCAGCGGGCCGACGGCAATGTCCTGGACCAGAAGCACGGCGAAGGCGGACCGTCCCGCCTGGCTCGTCAGCTCGCCCCGCTCGGCCAGCAGTTGCAGCACCATGGCGGTCGAGGAGAGCGCGAGCGCCGCGGCTACGACGACAGCGGCCTGGGGCGGCAGCCCGAAGGCGATGCCCGCGCCGGAGAACACTGCCATGGTGAGCAGCACCTGCAACAGGCCAAGCGCGAATTTGCCGCCCCCGAGTGCGCGCAGGCGGTCGAGCGGCAACTCCAGCCCGACCGTGAACAACAGGAAGACGACGCCGAACTCCGCCAGCGCGCGGGCGCTGTCGATCCGTTCGACCAGACCGAACGCATGGGGGCCGATGACGGCGCCGGCGCCGATATAACCGAGCACCGCCGCAAGCCCGAGACGGCGGAACAGCGGCACCGCGACAACCGCCGCGAGCAGGAAGATCAGGACGTCAGCGAGATAGCTCGGATGGTCCATCCCGGCCCTTCCGATGCCGGCCGGACAATTCGGCCGCCGGCGGGTTCAGCCACGCCTCGGCAAGGCGACTGTCAGCCGGAACGCTCCAGGGCTGCAATTTCATCCTTCAGCGCCAGCTTGCGTTTCTTGAGCGTCTGTAATTGCAGGTCGTCGGCGGAGGGATTGTTTTCAAGGGCGCGGATCTCGTCGTCGAGCGCAGCATGCCGGGCCGCTAGCGCCGCCCGGCGGTCCTGCAAGTCCGTCATGCGCATCTTCCTCTTTGCTGCGATACTGCGGGGGCGCGCCGCCCGCGGGTCCCGTCGCGAGACTGGCCCATGACGAGCGGTTTGTCACCCCGCCGGCCGCCGCCACCGGCGAAGCGAGGACGAGACGATGAAATCGATTCTGGTGCCCACCAACGACCTGGACACACTGGAGAGCGTGCTTGCCGCCGCCGAGTGCCTGCGCGCCCGCATCGACGGCTGGCTGGAGGCCGCCCATTTCCACACCGACCCCTCCGCCATCATGGCGACCGACGACAGCGGCGCCGCGCTGCCGGCGCTCGTGGAGCGCTTCGAGCGCGAGGATGACCGCCGCGCCGCCGAGGCGCGGCGGCGGTTCGACGCCTTTGCCGAAGCCGTGGGCCTCGGCGACCGGGCCGTCTGGTCGGAGAGCGAGACGGGCCTCGACAATCTCGGCAACCACGCCCGCGTGTACGACGTCGTGGTGGTCGGCCGGCCGGTGAAAGGCTCCAGCGGACCCTCTCTCGGCACCCTCGAGACGGCGCTGTTCGACAGCGGCCAGGCGATTCTGGCCGTGCCGTCCGGGCCCCCGGCGGCGTTCGGCAGCAACATACTGATCGCGTGGAACGGCTCCTCCGAGACCGCCCGCACGATCCGCGCCGCGCTCGACCTGCTGCGCCTTGCCGAGCAGGTGACGGTGCTTACCGTGACGGGCATGACGGTGCCGGGTCCGACCGGCGAGGCGGTTGCGCGCCAGCTTCGCCGCGAGGGCATCGACGCCGGTTCGCTGGTCGTCGAGGCGGGGCTCGGGGAGAGCGGCCACAAGACCCTGGAAGTCGCGGCCGAACGCGGCGCCGACCTGCTGCTCAAGGGCGGCTACACCCGCGGCCGGCTGCGCCAGGCGCTGTTCGGCGGGCCGACCAACTACATCCTGTTCAATGCCGAGCTCCCGGTGTTCATGGCGCATTGACAAGCCGGCCCGGCGTCTGCGACCATCCCCCTGCCGTTGATCTGCGCGGGAGAGCCCGGCGATCTAGGCCGGCGCCGAAGGAGCAACCGCCCCGGAAACTCTCAGGCACCCGGACCGCGCGGGGAGGCAACTCTGGAAAGCGGGCGCATACGCCCCACCGAAGATGTAACGGCGCTGCCGGAATCTTTCAGGTCGGACGGACAGAGGGGGCAGACGGGCAGGCCGCAAGGCGGGCCCGGAAGCCGGAGGGTTCGTCGATGACCGATCTGCTGAAGACCCCGCTTCACGCGATGCACCTCGCCGCCGGCGCGCGCATGGAGCCTTTCGTGGGCTACGACATGCCGCTGCGTTATCCGGAGGGCAGCGTTGCCGAGCACAACCAGGCCCGCAACCGGGCGGCGCTGTTCGATGTCAGCCATATGGGCCAGCTGCGGCTGATGGGCGAGGGCGCCGACGAGGCGCTGGAGACGCTTGTGCCAGGCGATATCCGCGGCCTCGGCGACGGCGCCATGCGCTACACCCTCTTCACCCTGGAGAACGGCGGCATCCTGGACGATCTGATCGTCTCGCGCATTCCGGGCGGCCTCGGACTCGTGGTCAACGCCGCGCGCAGGAAAGGCGACACGGAGCATCTTCGCAGCCATCTCGGCGATAGGGTGGATATCGTGCCGGAGCCGGACCGCGCGCTGCTCGCCCTGCAGGGGCCGGCGGCTGTGGCGGTGCTGCCGGATTTCGCCGATCTGCCGTTCATGGCCTGGCGCGAGGGCGAGGCCTGCGGCGTGCCGGCCCGCGTCTCGCGCTCGGGCTATACGGGTGAGGACGGTTTCGAGCTGTCGGTCGCCGGCGCCGACGCCGAAGCGCTCGCCGGGCGGCTGCTCGCCCATGAGGCCGTCGCCTGGGCGGGGCTCGATGCGCGCAACTCGCTCAGGCTGGAAGCGGGCCTCTGCCTCTACGGGCGGGACCTCGACGAGGATACGACGCCGCTGGAAGCCGGCCTCGGCTGGACCCTGCCGAAGCGCCGGCGCGAGGAGCGCGGCTTCCCCGGCGCGGCGCGCATTCTCGACAATCCTCCCGTCCGGCGCCGCGTCGGCATGAGGCCCGAGGGCCGGGTCATCACGCGCGAGGGCTCCGATGTGCTCGACGGCTCCGGAGAGCCGGTCGGCTGGGTGGCCAGCGGCGGTTTCTCGCCGGTGCTCGGCGGCCCGGTCGCCATGGGCTACCTGCCGGTCGCGCTGGCGGCGCCCGACACGGAGATCGCCTTCGATATCCGCGGGAAGCCGCGGCCCGGACGGGTCGTCCGCCTTCCCTTCGTTCCCCACAACTATTTCCGAGGCTGAGAAGTCCGATGGCCGTCAAGACCTACTACACGCGCGAACATGAATGGGTTCGGATGGAGGACGGCGTCGCCGTCTGCGGCATCACCGACTACGCCCAGACGCAGCTGGGCGACGTCGTCTATGTCGAACTGCCGGAGGTGGGCGCTGAGATCGCCCGCGACGGCGAGGCCGCCGTGGTCGAGAGCACCAAGGCGGCAAGCGACGTCTATGCGCCGCTGACCGGCACCATCGTCGCAGTCAACGACCGGCTGGAGGAATCGCCGGACCTCGTCAATGAGTCCGCCGAGGACCAGGGCTGGTTCTTCCGTATGGAGATCGGCGACGAGGGCGAGCTGGACGAACTGATGGACGAAGAGGCCTATCAGGCGTTCGTCGAGGAACTCGACTGATGCGCTACCTGCCGATCACCGGCGCCGACCGCAGCGACATGCTCCGGGCCATCGGCGCGCCGTCGGTGGAGGCGCTGTTCTCGGACGTGCCGGAGGATGCGCTGCTGGCGGAGCCGGTGGACCTGCCCCGCCATGCGAGCGAGTTCGAGGTCGAAAGGCGGCTCTCCCGCCTCGCGGGGCGGAACCGGGCGGCGGGCGCAGGCCCCTTCTTCTGCGGGGCCGGCAGCTACCGCCACCACATCCCGGCGTCCGTGGACTACCTGATCCAGCGCGGCGAGTTCCTCACCTCCTACACGCCCTACCAGCCCGAAATCGCCCAGGGCACGCTGCAATACCTGTTCGAATTCCAGACCCAGGTGTGCCTGCTGACCGGCATGGAGGTCGCCAACGCCTCGATGTATGACGGCGCGACCGCCGCGGCCGAGGCCGTGACGATGGCGAACCGCGTGACCCGGCGTTCGAAGGCGGTGGTTTCCGGCAATCTCCACCCGCATTACCGCGACACGGCCGCGACGCTCGCGCGTTTCCAGGGCTTTCAACTGGAGGCCGCCCCGCCCATGCCGGCCGGCGGCGAGGACCTGGCGTCCCGGATCGACGGTGAGACTTCCTGCGTGGTCGTGCAGTATCCGGACCTGTTCGGCAATGTCCGGGACCTCTCGGAGCTGGCGGAAGCGGCGCATGCGAAGGGCGCGCTGCTGGTGGTCGTCGTCACCGAAGTCGTGGCGCTCGGCGCGCTCCGGCCGCCCGGGGAGATGGGCGCCGACATCGTGGCGGCGGAAGGCCAGTCCATCGGCAATGCGATGAGCTTCGGCGGCCCGCATCTCGGCCTCTTTGCGGCGCGCACGCGGCATATGCGGCAGATGCCGGGCCGGCTCTGCGGCGAGACCGTGGATGCCGAGGGCCGACGCGGCTATGTGCTGACCCTGGCGACGCGCGAGCAGCATATCCGCCGCGAACGCGCGACCAGCAATATCTGCACCAATTCGGGCCTTTGCTCGCTCGCCTTCACCATCCATCTGACCCTGCTCGGCGAGACTGGGCTCCGACGTCTGGCGGCGCTCAACCATGCGGGCGCCGTCGCGCTGGCGGACCGGCTCGGCGAGCGGGTCGTGACCCCGCATTTCTTCAACGAATTCACCGTGCGCCTCGACGGCGGTGCGGCCGAGGCGGTCGAAAGGCTGGCGGGAGAGGGCATTCTTGCGGGCGTGCCGGTCTCGCGCCTCCATCCGGGCGCGGGGCTGGACGACCTGCTGCTGGTCGCCGTGACGGAGACGGCGGACACTGACGATCTCGACGCCCTGGCGGAGGCTTTGTCATGACCGGCAACTCCCATGACACCGTCTCCGGCGACCTCGGCCTCAGCATCGAGGAGCCGCTGATCTTCGAGCAGGACAGCCCGGGCGCGCTGGGCGTGGACTGGCCGGAAGCGGACGCCGGGCCGGACCGGCTGGGCGGCCTTGCGCGCTCCGGCCCCATAGGCCTGCCGAGCCTGGCGGAGCCCACGGTCGTGCGCCACTACACGCGGCTCTCGCAGAAGAATTACGGCATCGACACGGGCCTCTTCCCGCTCGGCTCCTGCACCATGAAGCACAATCCGCGCCTGAACGAGCGCATGGCGCGGCTGCCCGGCTTCGCGGACATCCATCCCCTCCAGCCGGAGAGCACGGTGCAGGGGGCGCTGGCGCTCTGCCGGGAGGTGCAGCGCTGGCTTTCGGTGCTGACCGGCATGCCGGGCGTGGCGCTGACGCCCGGCGCGGGCGCGCATGGCGAGCTTTGCGGCATGATGGCGATCCGCGCGGCGCTGGATGCGGGCGGGGCGGCGAATGCGGACCGCAGGCGCGTGCTGGTGCCGGATTCCGCGCACGGCACCAACCCCGCCACCGCCGCCGCGCTCGGCTTCGAAGTCGTCTCGATCCCGGAGGACGAACGCGGCCGCGTCGATCCGGGCCGCTTCGAGGCGCTCGCCGGCGAAGGCGGCGTGGCGGCCGTCATGCTCACCAACCCCAACACCTGCGGCGTGTTCGAGAACGACATCCGCCGCATCGCCGATGCCGTGCATGCCGCCGGCGGTTACTTCTATTGCGACGGGGCGAATTTCAACGCCATCGTCGGGCGGGTCCGGCCGGGCGATCTCGGCGTCGATGCCATGCATATCAACCTGCACAAGACCTTCTCGACCCCGCATGGCGGCGGCGGGCCGGGCTCGGGGCCGGTGGTGTTCTCCGAAGCGCTGGTGCCCTACGCGCCGGTGCCGCGCATCGTGGAGGAAGACGGGGTCCTGCATCTGGAGGAGGCGAACGGCCGGGCCTTCGGGCGGATGAAGGCCTTTCACGGCCAGATGGGCATGTTCGTGCGCGCGCTCGCCTACATGATGAGCCACGGCGCGGACGGGCTCCGCCAGGTCTCGGGCGATGCGGTGCTGAACGCGAATTACCTGCTGCGCCGGCTGGAGGACGTCTATTCCGCTCCCTTCGCCCATTCGGGCCCGGCCATGCACGAGGCGCTGTTCGACGACCGCGCGCTCCGCGACACGGGCGTTTCCACCCTAGACATCGCCAAGGCGATGATCGACGAGGGGCTGCACCCGATGACGGTCTATTTCCCGCTGGTCGTCCACGGCGCCATGCTGGTCGAGCCGACCGAGACCGAGACCCGCGCGAGCCTCGACCGCTTCATCGCCATCATGCGTGGCCTCGCCGAACGCGCACACAACGGCGCCCCGCTCACCGAAGCCCCCTTCCACGCGCCGCGGCGCCGGCTGGACGAAACCCAGGCGGCGCGCAAGCCGGTGCTGCGCTGGCGACCGGCGGGGGAGTAGCCGGCCCGGATTTCTCGCCAAGATCACGGTCTGCGGGGTGTTGTCGGGCCGGAAGGAGAGAAGAGCCGAACCGTTCCATGCGGAGCATCGGTCTACTGGCTCGACGCACCAGGCCGGCCAACGGCGTTGACTCGCTGGGGCGCGTTCGTTAGCTTCCGGCCCGTCGGCGGAAATGTGCGGGGTGTTCCATGGGGGTTTCGCTGCCTCCCGACTATAAGCCTTCCCGAAGCGAAGACTTCATGAACCCGTTGCAGCAGGAATATTTCCGGCTGAAGCTGCTCGACTGGAAGGACCGCCTGATCCGGGACTCCTCCGAGGCCGTCCACCAGCTCCAGAGCGAAAGCCTCCGGGTGGCGGATGACGGCGAACGTGCCTCGCTCGAGACCGACAAGCGCCTGGCGCTGCGCACGCGGGACCGGGCGCGCAAGCTGATCGCCAAGATCGACCAGGCGCTCAGGCGGATCGACGAGGGCACATACGGCTATTGCGAACACACCGAGGAGCCTATAGACCTCGGCCGGCTGGAAGCCCGGCCGATCGCGACGCTCTCCATCCAGGCGCAGGAACGCCATGAGCGGAGCGAGCGCATGCACCGGTCGGACTGAGGCTTCCGGGGCGCCCGCAATTCGGCGGCGCCCGTAAATCCCAGCGACCCGGCAAACGGCGAACCCCCCATGACCCAGGATTACCGCGACACCGTCTTCCTGCCGAAGACGGATTTCCCGATGCGCGCCGGCCTCGCGAAACGCGAACCGCAAATCCTGGCCCGCTGGGAGGCCGGGGACCTGTTCGCCCGCCAGCGCGAGGACGCGCAGGGGCGGGAGAAGTTCATCCTGCATGACGGCCCGCCCTATGCGAACGGCCACCTGCATATCGGCCATGCGCTCAACAAGATCCTGAAGGACGTCATCAACCGCAGCCGGCAGATGACGGGCATGGACGCCCACTACATCCCCGGCTGGGACTGCCACGGCCTGCCGATCGAGTGGAAGGTCGAGGAGGACTACCGCGCCGGTGGCCGCGACAAGGACGCGGTGCCGATCCTGGAGTTCCGCCGGGAATGCCGCGAGTTCGCCGCGCTCTGGATCGACACCCAGCGCGAGGAGTTCAAGCGCCTCGGCGTGCTCGGCGACTGGGACAACTACTACACCACCATGTCCAACGGGGCCGAGGCGGCGATCGCCGGCGAAATCTGCCGCTATGTCATGAATGGCGGCCTCTACCGCGGCATGAAGCCGGTGCTCTGGTCGGTCGCGGAGAAGACCGCGCTCGCCGACGCCGAGGTCGAGTATCACGACCATGTCTCGCCCTGGATCCATGTCGCCATGCCGGTGCTGCGCGGTCTGGACGGGCCGGCCGCGCTCGTCATCTGGACGACCACGCCCTGGACCATCCCCGGCAATCGCGGCCTCGCCGTGGCGGCCGGGGCGGACTATGTGCGCGTCGCCGTGCCGGAGCGCGAGGACGCGCTGATCGTCGCCGAGGAGAGGCTCGGCGCCTTCCTCGCGGATTGCGGCTTCGAGGACCATGAGGTGCTCGGATGCTGCAAGGGGGCGGCGCTTGTGGGCACGGTCGCCGCGCATCCGTTGGCATCGCTCGGCTACGGCACGGAATCGCCGGTGATGGCCGCCGATTTCGTCACCATGGACCAGGGCACGGGCGTGGTGCATATCGCGCCCGGCCACGGCGCGGACGACTTCAACCTCGGCACCGCCAACGGCCTCGAGGTCACCGACTATCTCGACGGCGACAGCGTGTACCGGCCCCATGTGCCGCATTTCGCGGGCGAGCGCGTGCTGACGGCCGAAGGCAGGCCGGGCGGGGCGGACAAGGCCGTCATCGCCGCGCTGGAAGGGGCGGGCGCGCTGCTGGGCCAAGGCAAGCTGCAGCACAGCTATCCGCATTCCTGGCGCTCGCGCGCGCCGCTCATCTTCCGCGCGACGACGCAGTGGTTCATCTCGATGGAGACGAACGGGCTCCGCGACAAGGCGCTCAGGGCCGTCGCCGAGACCCGTTTCGTGCCGGAGAGCGGGCGCCGGCGCCTCGGCTCCATGATCGAGGGGCGGCCGGACTGGTGCGTCTCCCGCCAGCGGGCCTGGGGGGTGCCGATCCCGGTGTTCACCTGCCGGGAGACCGGGGAGGTCCTGCGCGACGAGGCGGTAAACGAGCGCGTGCTGGCGGCCTTCCGCGAAGGCGGCGGGGACGCCTGGTTCGAACTGCCGGCATCGCATTTCCTCGGCCCCGGCCGCGACCCGGAGGACTGGGACCAGGTGCAGGACATCGTCGAGGTATGGTTCGACTCGGGCTCGACCCACGCCTTCGTGCTGGAGGGCAACGAGACCCAGCGCTGGCCGGCCTCGCTCTATCTGGAAGGCTCCGACCAGCATCGCGGCTGGTTCCATTCCTCGCTGCTGGAGGCCGCCGGCACGCGCGGCCGCGCGCCGTTCGACACCGTTCTGACGCACGGCTTCGTGCTCGACGAGGACGGGCGCAAAATGTCGAAATCGCTTGGCAATGTGACCGCCCCGCAGGAGGTCATCGACCGCTACGGCGCCGACATCCTGCGCATCTGGACGGTCTCTGCCGACTATTCCGACGACCTGCGCATCGGCGAGAACATCCTGAAGCACCAGGCGGAGCTCTACCGGCGCATCCGCAACACGCTGCGCTACCTGATCGGCAATCTCTCGGGCTTCGATGCGGGCGAGCGCATCGCGCCCGCCGACATGCCGGAGCTGGAGCGCTGGGTGCTGCATCGCCTCTGGGAGCTCGACCGGCTGGTGCGCCGCGCCATCGAGGACTACGACTTCCACGCCATGTGGACGGCGCTCCACAATTTCTGCGCGGTGGACCTCTCGGCCTTCTATCTGGATATCCGCAAGGACGTCCTCTATTGCGACCCGGCGTCGAGCCTCGCGCGCCGGTCGGCCCGGACCGTGCTCGACATCCTGTTCGACTGCCTGACCGCCTGGACCGCGCCCATCCTCTGCTTCACTGCCGAGGAGGCCTGGCTGGCCCGCCACGGGGACGCAGGGGGCGAGTCCGTGCATCTGCGCCAGTTCCCTGAAGTGCCGGAGGGCTGGCGGGACGAGGCGCTGGCGGCGCGCTGGGCGGATGTCCGCGCTGTCAGGCGGGTCGTGACGGGGGCCATAGAACGCGAGCGCGCCGCCAAGCGCATGCGCTCCGGCCTGGACGCCGCGCCCGTGGTCTGGCTCGACCCGGAGCGCCGGACGGCGCTTGAGGGCCTCGACCTCGCGGAAATCGCCATCGTCTCGACCTTGGACTTCGGCGAGGGAGAGCCGCCTGCCGACGCCTTCCGGCTGGAAGATGTGGAGGGCGTGGCGGTCGTGCCCCGCGCCTCGGAGCACGAACGCTGCGCCCGCTGCTGGCGACGCCTGCCGGATGTGGGCAAGGCGGGCGCGGATATCTGCGGGCGCTGCGCCGATGCGATCCGCCTGCCACCGCCGGAAGCGGCTGCCTGAAGCCCTGCGCGCGCCCCGGCTATACGGGCTGGCCGCGGCCGCTGCCGTCTTCGCCGCGGACCAGGCGACCAAGCTTTGGGTGCTGGCGGCCCATGCGGGCCTGCCGGTCGAGGTCCTGCCGTTCTTCAATATCGTGCTGGTCTGGAACCGGGGGGTGAGCTTCGGCATGTTCGGGGCGGCCGGCCCGCTCCTGCTGGCGGCGATCGGGGCGGCGGTGGCGGTCGTTCTGGTCGTGTGGATGCTGCGCTCACACCGGCGGTTCGAGGCGCTTGCGCTCGGCGCCGTGGCGGGCGGCGCCGCCGGCAATATCCTCGACCGGCTGACGCGCGGCGCGGTGGTGGACTTCCTTGACTTCCATATCGGCGGCTGGCACTGGTATGCCTTCAATCTGGCCGATTCCGCGATCACCGTCGGCGTCGCCATGCTGTTGTTCGAAACCCTGTTCGGGCGCGGCCGGCGGGCCGGAGAAACCGGCGGCGGGAAGGGATGAAGCGCATGACGATCCGGACGATGGCACTGCTTGCGGGCGCGGCGTTTGCGCTCGGCGCCTGCGACGTGGCCCGGACCCTCGGCCTCGAACGCGAGGGGCCGGACGAATTCCAGGTCCAGAGCCATGCGCCGCTCACCCTGCCGCCCGACTACCGCCTTCGCCCGCCCGACCCCGGGGCGGTGCGCCCGCAGCAGGTCGCGCCGCGCGACAGCGCGCGGCAGACACTGACGGGCGGGACGGCCGGAGGCGCGGCGGCGCGGTCGGCAGGCGAGTCGGCGCTGCTCTCGAAGGTGGGCGGCGCCCAGGTGGACAGCAGTTTCCGCCAGCGCATCGACGAGGAAACCGCCGAGATCGCCGAAAAGAACCGCCGGCTGCTCGACGACCTGATCTTCTGGGAAGACCGCAAGAGCCATGCGAGCGTCGTGGATGCGGAAGCGGAGAGCAAGCGGCTCCGGGAGAACGCCGCGCTCGGCAAGCCGCCGACCGAGGGCGAAACGCCGACGATCCAGCGCCGCTAGCCTGAGGGCGCTGACGGTGCTGGGCGACCTCCCCTACCGCCAGGACCTGTCGCGCTCTGCCGCGATTACCGCAAGCGCGGCGTTCGAGGCCGCGCTTGCGGCGGCGGGCGAGGGACTGGCGGCGCTCAGGCGCGCCCATGACGACGGCAGCGTGGCGCTGCTGCGCTTGGCCGAGTCCCAGGGCGACCTCGCCATGATCGAAGCGCGGGCCGAACACCACCGCGAACATGCCGACGATGTCGTTGTGCTCGGCACGGGCGGGTCCAGCCTCGGCGGACAGGCGCTCTATGCGCTCGCCGATTCCGGTTTCGGCCCGAGCGGCGACTCGCCCCGGCTGAACTTCCTCGACAATATCGACCCCCACAACTTCGAGCACCTGTTCGGCTCGCC
>JAPOZD010000387.1 GCA_026706245.1 Alphaproteobacteria bacterium | reverse complement strand
CAGATATAAGTCGGCACCGCGACGGCATAGGCGGCGGCGTCCGCGAACAGCGCGTTGAAGTGGCGCCAGGAGGAAGTCAGTTCCTCACCTTGCACGAAGGCCACGCCGTTCTGCGTCACCAGGATGCCGCCCGGCTTCAGGCAGCGCTTGCAGCCGGCATAGAACTCGCGCTGGAACAGGATCTCGCCAGGGCCGACGGGGTCGGTGGAGTCGATCAGAACCACATCGTAACGCGCATCCGTCCCGGCGACGAAATGCGCGCCGTCGGCGATGACGAGATCCGCGCGCGGGTCGTCGAAGGCGCCCTTGCAGATCGAGGGCAGGTAGCGCCGGGCGAGGTCCACAACGCTCCGGTCGATCTCCACCATGGTGGCGCGTTCGACCGGGTGTTTGAGCACCTCTTCCAGAAGCCCGCCATCGCCGCCGCCGACGATCAGCACGTCGCGGACCGCGCCATGAGCGAGGATCGGCACATGCGCCATCATCTCGTGATAGATGAACTCGTCGCCCTCGGTGACCTGCACCACATCGTCCAGCGTCATCACCCGCCCGAAGGTCGGGTTCTCGAAAATGACGATCTTCTGCAGCTCCGTGTCGGAACTGTAGAGAATTTCGGTGATTTCGAGTTTCTGCGTGGCGTGGGCGTGGATGGCTTCCTCGAACCAGCCGCCGCCGGTCACGGAATCATGCCCCGCTTGTGCTCGGCAAGCGTGATCCGCTCGGGCACGAAAGCGCGTTTCAGCACCTCGATGCCGGCATAGGGGTCGCACTCCCCGCACATGAAAATGTCGAGGGCGGCGAACCCGCGCTCGGGCCATGTGTGGATCGAGATATGCGACTCCGCGAGCAGCAGCACGCCGGAAACGCCGTTCGGCTGGAAGCGGTGCAGGTCGCCTCCCAGAACGGTCGCGCCCGAGGCTTCGGCGCAGGCGCGCAGCGCGCGGTCGATGGCGGCTGGGTCGTCGAGGTCGCGCGCGCCCCACAAATCCACCAGCAGATGCGTGCCGGCGTAGCGCAGGCCGTCCCGCTCGACATAGTAATCCTTCGCTGCGGCCTGTTCGCGGGGAAACAGGCGGGCGGTCACCGCCTCGTCCGGAATGGCGGCAGACAACTGGGCCAAAGGCGTCCTCCCGAAGCTTGAGATGGATTGCGGCGCGGGGCGCGGCAAGGCGCGACAAAATACGCCGGTTGCCGCGCCGCGCAAGCGAAATCAGGCGCGCTTCGGCGCGGGGTCTCTTCCGAGCGCGATCCACAGGCCTGCGGCGCCCGTGACGGCGGCCATCAGGACGAACGCGGCGCTGTAACCTAGCGACGCCGCAACCGCTCCAAACAGCGCGGGACCGAAGGCGGAACCGGCGAGTGTGAAGAACATCGCGCCGCCCGTGGCCGCGCCGACATCGCCGCCGGGCGCAAGCCGGGCGACCTCCGCCAGATAGACCCCGTTCCACCCGACGGCCGTTGCGCCGAAAGCCGCCGACAGCGCCGCGACACCGAGCCAGGACCAGCCCGGGCCCACGGTCGTGGCAACCAGCGCCGTTGCGGCCATGGCGGTGCCGAGCGTCGCGAGCGCGGCGCGGCTCGAAGTCGCATCGGCTGCCCAGCCCCAGGCCACGCGGCCTGCAATGGCGGCAACGAAGCCGACCGAGAACAGCGAACCCGCCCCGGCGAGGTCGAAGCCGGCGCGCTGCATCGCGAAGACGACAAAGAATGCCGTAAAGCAGAACTGCCCCATGGAAAACACGGCGGAGGCAAGAACTGTGCGGCGCAGGGCGGGCAGCGCCCAGACCTGCCGGATCGCGGCAAGGGGACGGGTCGCGAGCGCAGGGGTCGCCGGGTCGCGGTCGCTGTCGAGGCCGGCGCGCCAGGGCTGGACGGCCACCATCGCCGCGATGCAAAGCACAGCGATGACCGGACCTGCAGCCTGCCAACCCCAGTCGTCCACGATCGCCGGCACCAGTAGGCCGGCAATGGCGGCCCCTACGGGCACGCTGGTCTGCTTGACGGAGAACACTCGCCCGCGCAGATGCGGCGGGGAGAGGCGCGCAAGCAGGTGGGAGCCGGCGGGATTGGCGGGTCCGTAAGCCATGCCGATCAGGACGCCCGCAAGCCCGAAGGCGGCGATGCTCGCCACGCCTGTCAGGAGGGCGCCCGCCGCGGCGAGCCCCATCGTCGCCTGGCAGACGCGCAGCGCGCCGAAGCGGCGGATCAGCCCTCCCGAGAACAGTGTGGAGGCCATGCCGCCGAGCCACATCGCCATCGTGTAATAGCCGACCATGGCCGGGTCGATGCCGAGCGCGC
>JAPOZD010000271.1 GCA_026706245.1 Alphaproteobacteria bacterium | reverse complement strand
AGGCGATCGTCATCGACGAGGCCTGGGACCTGCTCTCGGGCGAGGACAGCCGCGCCTTCCTCGAAGGCGCCGCCAGACGAGCGAGGAAATACCGCGGCGCGCTGATTACCGGCACGCAGAGCGTCAACGACTACTACGCCAACCCGGCCGCCCGCGCCGCCTGGGAGAACTCGGACTGGGTGATCTTCCTCGCCCAGAAGGACGAATCCGTCGAGCTCTTGAAGCAAGAGAAGCGCATCCACTGCGATCCCGGCATGGAGCGGGCCTTGAAGAGCCTCACCACCGCCGACGGGCGCTATGCCGAGCTGGTGCTGCACGGCCCGGACGGCTGGCGCGTCGCGCGCCTGGTGCTCGATGCCTGGTCGGTGGCGCTGTTCTCCTCGCGCGGCCCGGCCTTCGCCGCGGTCGAGCGGCTGAAGGCCGGAGGTTGCTCCACCGTCGAGGCCATCGACCGGCTCGCCGGGGACGGTCCCCCCGCCCCTGCCGAACCATCGGAAACGGAGGACATCGCATGACGCTCAAATCGACCGCCCCGGGATCGAAGTCCGGGGCAGGCGAGCGACCGCTCAACTGGCCGGACGATCCGGAGACCGCCACGGCGGCCGATATCGACTTCGAGGCGCTGGCCCATGTGCTGGCCAACACCTGCCGCCGGGGCGGCTGCTGCCGGCAGTATCACTCGGTCGCGGCCCATGCGGTGATCGTCTCGGAGGAGATCGAGGCGCTCGACGGGCTCGGGGACGAGGACCGGCGAACGCTGGCCCTGCACGCGCTCCTTGCGTCTTCGCCGTCGGCCTGGCTGCGGGGCGGCGTGCCCGACTCGCAGCGGGCCGCGGAGCGGGCCGGAAAACTCGCCACGGGAATCGAGGTCGCGGTGCGCGAGGCGGCGGGGCTCGATCCTGTGCTGGACGAGGACCATGGCGAACTGCTCCGGTTCGTCACCCGCATGGCGGCGGCCGCCGAGCGGCGCGACCTGCTCGATGGAAACGCGGCTTCCGGCATCGCCTTCCCGCCGCTGAAGCGGCGTATTCGCTCGATCCCGCCCGACAAGGCGGCGGAGGCCTGGCTCGCCCGCTTCCGCGCGCTCGCGGGCGACCGGGCTTCGATTCCCGGCACCGGTGCCGCTCCGGCTGAGGACAGGGCGGATGCGCCGGCGTCGTGACGCCAAAGGGCGGACCGATCCGGTCTGGCCGGTGCTGGTTTCCGCCGTTCTGCTCTCGGGCGCGGTGGCCGCAGCGGTCGCGGCGGCAGCGATGCGCTACGGCGTGGAGCCGCCGCCGCGCATCGGCGGCGTCCGCCTCGCGGAGATGACGGCGGCCTGGACGACGCGGGCGGCCGCTGAGGGTGTCTCGGCGGAGGCCGTCCGCGTCTGGGGCGCGGCGCTGGAGACCGCCCTCGACCGGGTGGCGCGGGATCATGGCGTGGTGCTGCTGCCGGCCCGCGCGGTCGCCGCCGGGGCGCCGGACATGACGGGGCAGGTGGAGGACATGCTGGCGGCGATCCTGGCGGATCGCGGGTCCGGGCCGTCCGCGGTCTCCGGCGGAGAAAGGCCGTGACCGCATCGCGCCCGATATTCGCCCGGCGGGATGGCCGTGCGCGACGCCGCCGGATCGGGCTCGCGGTCATGGCTGCGCTGGCGGCGCTCTGGCTCGCCGTCGCCTCGCGGGTCCATGTCAACGCCAGCTGGTCCGACGAGGCGTGGGGCTATGCCGCCTTCCCGCTGTTCGGCGCGGAACTCAGGATCGGCGACCGGGTGCTGTTCGAGCCGCCCGATGCGCTGGACTCGCGCGCCTGGCCCCCCGGCTCGGGGGCCGGGGCCGGCTCCCCCCGATCCGGGCTGCCCTACCTCAAGACCGTGCGTGGCCTGCCGGGGATGACGGTCGCGGTCGGCGACGACGGGACGGTCTTTCTCGACGGCGTTGCGGTCGGCCGGGCCAAGACGCATGCGCTGGACGGACGGCCGCTCGCCGCGATCGCACCCGGGATCATTCCGCCCGGGCACCATTTTCTTCACGCCGATCATCCCGACAGCCACGACAGCCGCTATGCCGAGATCGGCCTTGTGCCGCGCGCGCGCATCCTCGGCCGAGCCGTGGCGCTGCCCGACCTGCCCTGGATCGGCCTCAAGGGACCGCTGGTCGGACCGGAGGATATCCAGCCGGGCGATGCAGCGGAGGCGCGGCGATGATGCGTGCCGCTCTGCTGATTGCCGCCCTCCTCGCGGGTATGACGACGCCGGCCGCGGCGAAGGATCTGGGCGTGCGCGGCGCGACCTGGCCGGTGGCCGAGCCCGACCTGCTGG
>JAPOZD010000113.1 GCA_026706245.1 Alphaproteobacteria bacterium | reverse complement strand
GACGAGACCTTCGAGCGGGTGATCCGTGACTACAACATGAAGGACCTGGCGATCTGACGCCCGGCGCCGGCCGGCGCGGACAGGGAGGAACGGACATGGACGCGATGGGCGAATTCCTCGATTCCACCGAGTTGATGGAGGACGGCCCGGCGCTGGCCGGGCGGCTGGAGCGCGACGGCTACCTCTTCCTCCGGGGCCTGCTGCCGCGCGGGGCCGTCATTGAGGTCCGCCGCCGGATGCTGGAGACGGCGGCCGAAGGCGGCTGGCTCGACCCGGCGCATCCGGTCGAGAAGGGCGTTGCCAACAAGGCTGAGGCCTGCAAGGACCCCGAGGAACGCTACATGCGGGTGTTCCGCGGCATGTGGAAGGACGAGGAGCTGCACCGGCTCCGCATCCATCCCAATGTGCTGGCGCTGTTCGAGCGCATCTTCGGCGAGCCGGTGCTGGCGCACCCGATGTTCATCCAGCGCAACATCTTCCCGCAGACCGACAGCTTCGACTTCACCACCGGCGCGCACCAGGACAAGGTGCATATCGGGGGCGCGACCAACCATGCGCTCTGGGCGCCGCTTGGCGACTGCCCGCTGGAGAAGGGGGCGCTCGCGGTGGCGGCCGGCTCCCACAGCGCCGGCGTGCTGGACACCAGGGTCGGCAACGGCGCGGGCGGCATGGACATTGCCGTGCCGATCCCCGGCGAGTGGGTGACGGGCGCCTTCGAGGCGGGCGATGCGCTGATCTTCGCGGACACCGTCGTGCATTGCGCGCTGCCCAACCGCACGGACGAGATCAGGCAGTCCTTCGACGACCGCTACCAGCCGGCGAGCCAGCCTGTCGCCGACACCAACATGGTGCCCTATTCCGGCTGCGGCGCATGGGAGGAGGTCTATGCGGACTGGTCCTCCGATGACGGCAAGTATTTCTGGCGCGCGCTCTCGCCGACCGTCGTGCCGCTGGACCGGCAATATTACGAGCGCCGCGACCGGATGGCCTTCGACATGGCCGCAGAGGGCGACCCGGCGGCGCGCGACGCGCTGCTCCGCATCGTCCAGCGCGACCCGGACGAGGCAAAGCGCCGCCGCGCCGAAGCGGCGCTGCACGAGCTCGCCGCCATGACAGGCCAACAGGAAAGCGGCGCCACCCACGTCGCGTCGGCCTAGAGGCTGCGATCGCAGGCTGAAACCGGCGTTTCAGGCTGCGGCCGTCACAGCCGGATATTGCGGGCCGCGTCCTCCGGGTCCCGGTGCAGGAATTCGGGACCCAGTTGGTCCAGCGACGGGCAGCCGATCTGGGCCATGACCCTTTCGATCTCGTCGCGGAGGATGTCCACCGCCTTGGCGGCCCCGGCTTCGCCGCCCGCAACGGCGCCGTAGAGGGTCGGGCGGCCGAGGAAGACGAACTTCGCCCCGCTGGCGAGCGCGATCAGTATGTCCGCGCCGCGCCGGACGCCGCCGTCCAGCATCAGCGCCATGCGGTCGCCCACGGCTGCGTCGAGCGCCGGCAGCATATCCAGCGGCGACGGCGCGCGGTCCAGCTGGCGGGCGCCGTGGTTGGACACGATCAGCCCGTCCGCGCCGGCTTCCGCCGCCCGGAGCGCGTCGTCCGCGTGCAGGACGCCCTTCAGGATCAGCGTGCGCGGCCAGAGCGCCCGGAACCGCTCGATATCGGCCCAGGTAAGGCCGGTCGGCCTCTGTCCGGCCACGAATTCATCGACCTGTCTGGCACTGGAGCCCGCCGGCGCATAAGGCCGCCAGTTCTCCAGCATGGCGGAGCCGTGCCTGATGTAGTCCTTCAGCCAGAGCGGACGGCGGAGCGCATCCAGCTTCGTCGCGAGCGTAAGCCTGCCGCCGAGGCCGTTGCGCCGGTTGCGCTCCTTGTTGGAATCGACCGGCGCATCGACCGTGACGACGAGCGCCGGAATCCCGAGGTCGGCCGCGCGCCGGATCATGTCTTCGGAGATCGACCGGTCCTTCGCCGCGGACAACTGGTACCAGCCATGCTCGGGCGCCTCGCGCGCCATCTCCTCCATCGGGGCGGTGGCGACAATCGACATGACGAAGGGGATATTCGCGTCCCGCGCGGCCCGCCACAGCATCCTGTCGCCGCCGCGGCGGAAATTGCCGATGCCCCCGGTGGGCGCGATGCCGTAGGGGCTCGACCAGGTGCGGCCGAACAGCTCCACCGACCGGTCGAGCACAGAGACATCCACCATGTAGCGCGGCACGAGCGAGCGCCTCCGGAAGGCCTCCTCATTGCGCCGGAGCCCGTCCTCTTCGTCCACGCCGCCTTCGATGTAGTCGGAGACCAGATTCGGCCC
>JAPOZD010000350.1:266-2336 GCA_026706245.1 Alphaproteobacteria bacterium | reverse complement strand
GGTTTCGAACGAAACGCGGCCAGTTCGCTGCCCCCGGGATCAGTTCCTTGAGGTTAGCCATCATCTGGCAGCCGTTGCAGATGCCCAGAGCCAGCCGGTCGGCGTGAAAGAACGCCTCGAAGGCATCGCGCACCCGGTCGTGAAACAGGATGCTCTTGGCCCAGCCGCCGCCACCACCGAGGACATCCCCGTAGGAGAACCCGCCGCAGGCGGCAAACACCGGGAAGTCGAGCAGGTTCACCGCGCCGCCGAGGAGATCGCTCATGTGGACGTCGACGCTGGTGAAACCGGCCCGGTCGAACGCGGCGGCCATCTCCACATGGCCGTTGACGCCCTGCTCGCGCAGCACGGCGACCCGGGGGCGGGCGTCGACGATGGCGAACGTCCCGAAGGGAGACTCCCCCGGGTCGAATGTCAGTGCGGCGGCGAGGCCCGGGTTGCCGTCGTCGCCGATTACGGCGTATTCCTCGTCCGCCGCGGTCGGGTTGTCCCGCAGGCGTTGCATGCGGTAGCTCGGCTCGGCCCAGCGGCGTTGCCAGGCGGCACGCCCCGCATCGACTGCCAGCACACCGCGATGACGGACGCGCAGGCGCTGATCCGACCTCACGGCGCCGAGGTCGATCACGCGAAGGGGTCGGTAGCGTTCCGTTACCTCAAGAACTTCGGACGCCCGAACCTGCAGCACCAGGCCGAGTTCCTCGCTGAAAAGCGCACGGAGGAGGTCCTCGTCTTCAATGTCGACATCCCACCCCAGGCGCCCCGCGAACGCCATTTCGGCCAAAGCCGCCAGCAGGCCGCCGTCGGACCGGTCGTGATACGCGAGAATCCGGCCTTCCCGATTCAGGGCCAGGGTGGCCTGCAATGCCCGGCCCAGGGCGTGGGCATCATCCACATCGGGACATTCGCCGCCCGGTCTGCCGAAACACTGCGCCAGTACGCTGCCGCCCATGCGGTTACGGCCGCCGCCCAGGTCGACGAGCAGCAGCCGTGTGGCGCCGGTTTCGTTGCCATCGGCAGCTTCATTCGAAGCCGCCCGGAGCTGCGGCGTGAGCGTACGGCGGGCATCCGCCACCGGAGCGAAGGCAGAAACGATCAGCGTCACCGGGGCGACGACTTCACGCTCCACCTCGCCGTCCCGCCAGCGGGTACGCAGGGAAAGGCTGTCCTTGCCCACGGGAATCGCGATGCCCAACGCCGGGTAAAGCTCCATGCCCACTGCGTGAACCGCATCGAACAGCGCCTGTTCCTCGGCCTCGTCCCCGGACGCCGCCATCCAGTTCGCCGACAGCACCGTTCTTTCCAGGGCCTCCAGGTCCGCCGCGACCAGGTTGGTCAGCGCTTCGCCCACCGCCATGCGCGCGGAAGCCGCGGCATCGATCAGGGCCAGGGGAGATCGTTCGCCCATGGCCATCGCCTCGCCCGCAAACGTCCGGTAACCGCCCAGCGTCACCGCAACGTCGCTGACCGGCACCTGCCAGGGGCCGACCATCTGCTCCTGGCCGACCAGGCCGGTGATGCTGCGGTCGCCGATGGTGATGAGAAACTGCTTGCTCGCCACGGCGGGGAATCCCAGAACGCGCCGAATCGCTTCTTCCAGTTCGACGTCCCCGAAATCCAGGGCCCCGATGGCCGGCTCCCGCCGCTGGAAGGCGCGCTGCATCTTCGGCGGATTGCCGAACAGAACCGACAGGGGCAGGTCGACGGGACGATTGCCGAACGTCCGGTCGGTTAGCAGCAGATTCCGCTCGGCAGTCGACTCTCCGAGGATTGCATAAGGGCACCGTTCACGGCGGCACAGTGCCTCGAAGCGCCCGATGCCGTCGGCGGCGATACCCAGCACATAGCGCTCCTGGGCCTCGTTGCACCATATCTCCATGGGCGACATGCCCGGGTCCGCGTTCGGAACCTCTCGCAGTTCGAAGCGCCCTCCCGCACCTCCGTCCTTGACGAGTTCCGGCAGGGCATTGGAGAGCCCGCCTGCGCCGACATCGTGAATGAGCAGTATGGGATTCGCCTCGCCGAGCGCGCAGCAGGCATCGATCACTTCCTGGCAGCGCCGCTGCATCTCGG
>JAPOZD010000350.1:0-227 GCA_026706245.1 Alphaproteobacteria bacterium | reverse complement strand
GGCGAAATCGAGTTCCGCGGAACTGGTTCCGGAGGCCATGCTGGATGCGGCGCCCCCGCCGAGGCCGATCAGCATGGCCGGCCCGCCCAGCACCACCAGGCGCGTACCCGGCGGGAACGGCAGCGGCTGCACATGGCCCGGCCGCACGTTGCCCAGGCCGCCCGCGATCATCACCGGCTTGTGGTACCCCCGCAGGCGCCCCGCGCCGTCGGGCTGTTCAAACGTGC
>JAPOZD010000116.1 GCA_026706245.1 Alphaproteobacteria bacterium | reverse complement strand
CGATCCACTGCAATCTCGCGGTCAATCCCCGCTCGGTCGAAGCCCAGATCGAGGGTTCGGTATTGATGGCGATCGGCACGACGCTCGACGGCGCCGAGATCACCCTGCGGGACGGCGTGGTCGAGCAGAGCAATTTCGACAGCTACACCATGCCGAGGATGCCCGACATGCCGCCGGTCGAAGTGCATATCGTGCTGTCGGACGATCCGCCGACCGGCGTCGGCGAACCAGGCCTGCCGCCGCTGGCCCCGGCGATGGCCAACGCGATCTTCGCCCTGACCGGCAAACCGGTCGAGTCCCTGCCGATCCGGCTCTGACGCTGCGCTCGGGGAGCGAGCGGTGCTGCATCCGGCGAGACTACCGGCGTTGGAACAGGGGGCCGGGCTTGCCGGCTACCGGCCGCCGGCGGGCGGTTTCGACGAGTTGCTCGACGCCGGGGGCCGGGTGCGGCCGGTCTGGCGGCAGTTCATGGAGGGGTTCGCCGGGCTTTCCGAGGCGGAGCTGACGCGGCGTACGGCGCGCGGCGAGCAATATCTGCACGACGCAGGCGTGTTCTTCCGCCGGCAGGAGGCGGAGGGCGCGGGCGGGCGGACATGGCCGTTCAGCCCGGTGCCGCTCATCCTGCATGAGCGGGAATGGCAGAGCCTCGCCGGCGGCCTCGTGCAGCGCGCCGAGCTGCTGGAGGCGGTCGCCGCCGACCTCTATGGCGAGAGCCGGCTGGTGGCGGACGGCCTGCTGCCGGCGGGGCCGGTCGCGGCCAGTCCCGCCTGGCTGCGCCCGCTGGTCGGCGTCCGGCCGGCTTCCGGCCACTGGCTGCATTTCCTCGCCTTCGATGTCGCGCGCGGGCCGGACGGCCGGTGGCGGGTGCTGCGCGACCGCACCGACTCGCCCGCCGGCGCCGGCACCGCGCTGGAGACGCGGCTCGCCACGCAGCGCGTGTTCCAGGAGTTGTTCCGGGACTCGCATGTGCATCGCCTGGCAGGCTTTTTCCGCGCGTTCCGCAATGCGCTGGCCGGGCTCGACCGGGTCGGCGGCGGGCGCGTGGGCATGCTGACCTCCGGTCCCGGGGGCCCGAACTATTTCGAGCATGCCTATCTGGCGCGCTATCTGGGCTTCATGCTGTTCGAGGGCGAGGACATCGCCGTGGAGAACGGCGCGGCCACCGTCCGCACCGTGGCCGGCCCGCGCCCGCTCGGGGTCGTCTGGCGCCGGCTCCGGGCCATGCGGGCGGACCCGCTGGAGCTCGACGAGACGTCGGGCGCCGGCGTGCCGGGCCTCGTCTCGGCGATCCGGGAAGGCGCGCTCTCGGCGGTCAATGCGCTCGGCTCCGGCGTGCTCGAGGACCCGGCGCTCGCGCCCTTCCTGCCCGGGATCGCGGAGGCGCGGGGCGGGCCGCCGCCGGGCGCGCCGGAGGGCTGGTGGGCGGCGCAAGCGGAGGCCGCGCCGCTCTCCACAGCGCCGGTCTGGTCTGACGGCGCGCTCCGGGCGGAGCCGGTGGTCCTGCGCCTCTTCCTCGCGCGCACGCCCGAGGGCTGGCGGGCCATGCCCGGCGGCTATGCCCGGCTCGGCGGCGTCCCGGCGCAGGACCCGGGCGCCGTCGCCGACATCTGGGTGGTGAGCGAGGAGCCGGTGCCGGTCGATACGATGGCCGTCCGGCCGTCCGACGCCTATGTGCGCCCGCTGCCGGGCACGCTGCCGAGCCGGGCGGCCGACAACCTCTTCTGGCTCGGCCGCTATGTCGAGCGGGCCGAGGCGGCGATCCGGCTGCTGCGCGCGCTCCATCTGCGCATGGCGGAGACCGGCGCGCGCGACAGCCCGCTCCTGGCAAGCCTCCGGGGCTATCTCCGCGAACTGCCGCTCGACCCCGGCGAGGCCGTGCCGCAGGGCCTGCTCGGGACGCTCGACTCCGCGCTCATTTGCGCGAGCCGCGTGCATGACCGCTTCTCCATCGACGGCTGGACGGCGCTGCGCAACCTGACCGAGGCCGCCGAGGAGATGGCCCGGACCGCGCGGGCGGGCGACGACACGGCGCGCATCATGACCGCCCTGCTGCACCGCCTTGCCGGCCTGAGCGGCCTTGTCCACGAAAACATGTACCGCTTTACCGGCTGGCGCTTCCTCATCCTCGGGCGGGAGCTGGAGCGGGCCTCCGGCACGGCCTCGGCGCTGGCGCATTTCGCCGACCCGGCCGCGCCGGAAGGCGCGCTCGACCTCGCCATGGAAATCGGCGACTGCACCATGACCTACCAGCGCCGCTATTCGCTCGGCACGCAGCGCAACATGGTGGTGGACCTCATGGTGTTCGACACCATGAACCCGCGCTCGGTCCTCTTCCTGCTGGACCGGATGC
>JAPOZD010000331.1 GCA_026706245.1 Alphaproteobacteria bacterium | reverse complement strand
GAACACGCTGCTCGAGCATCCCGACGTGGCCGAGGTCGCCGTGGTCGGCCTGCCGGACGACAGGTGGGGCGAGATCGTCGCCTGTTTCGTGCGCATGGAGCCCGGCCGAGAGATGGACCCGCAGGAACTCCGCCGCCACTGCCGCGCCCATCTCTCGCCGCAGAAAACGCCCGTCGTCTGGCGCGAGGTCCCCGCCTTCCCGCTCACCGGCTCCGGAAAGATCCGGAAGTTCCAGCTGGTGGAAGACTACGCGGCGGAGACCGCGTAGCTGCGCGGCTACAGGCTCCGGTAAACCGCCGTCTCGAAGTCTAGGAAGAGGGGCAGGGACTTCTCGTCGGCAAAGGGCAGGACCTGGGTGATGTAGGCGCCGCCGATGCCCTTGTTCGGGTCGATCCAGAAGTAAGAGTTGGCGAGGCCGGCCCAGGCGAGGCTGCCGGCGCTGCGGCCGGTCGGCGCCTCTTCGTTGTTAATCATGAAGGTCAGGCCCCAGGTCTTCTCCATGCCGGGGAAGAACTCGGCGTCGTTGGAGTAGGGCGGCATGGCGGTCGCGAGATTGACGACGCGGTTGTCGCCGATGCTGTTGACCGACATCGCGTCCACGGTCTCCGGCTTCAGCACGCGGTGGCCGTTGGCGGCGCCCCTGTTCAGGATCATGCGGATGAATTTGAGATAGTCGCCGACGGTGGAATAGAGGCCGCCCCCGCCCATCTCGAACTCGGGGTCCTGCTCGACCATGAACTCCATCGCCATCCAGGCGCCGTCCTCGCCGCGCACATGGACCGTCGCCAGCCGTTCCTGCATCGCGGGCGAGACCTTGAAGGCGGTGTCGCCCATGCCGAGCGGGTCGAAGATGTTTTCCTTCATGTATTGCCCGAGCCGCTGGCCGCTCACCGCCTCGACCATCTTGCCGGCCCAGTCGATGCCGATGCCGTAGTCCCATCGCTCGCCCGGATCGAACAGCAGGGGCGTCGTCAGAGCGGCGTTCTCGCAACTCGTGATCTGCGGAATGCCCTTCGCCTCCTGATAGGCGAGGATATCCGTGTTCCAGATCTCGTACACATAGCCGGAAGTGTGAGTGAGCAAGTGGCGCAGCGTGATCGGCCGCTTCGGCGGCCGCGTCTTCGGCTGGCCGTCATCGTCGAAGCCCTCAAGCACCCCGACTTCGCCGAGCCAGGGGATGACCGCGCTGGCAGGCCCGTCGAGTTCCAGCTTTCCCTGCTCGACCAGCTGCATGGCTGCCGCGCCGGTCACGGCCTTGGTCATGGACGCGATCCAGCCGACCGTATCCGGCGTCATGGCCGTGCCGCTGCCGACCGCGCGCTCGCCGAAACCGCCTTCATAGACGGTTCCCTCCGCCGTCGTCGCCGCAGCCACGACGCCGGGCACATCGCCCCTCGAAACCGCAGCCTCCAGGATTCCGTCCACACTGTCCTTGAGCGCCATGGGTGCCTCCCGCCTGACCGGTCCGATTTCGATAGGTGGTGGGCGCACTAGGACTCGAACCTAGGACCCGCTGATTAAGAGTCAGCTGCTCTACCAACTGAGCTATGCGCCCCACCGGGGAGCAAGATTTATCCTCTTCCGCGTCCCCTGTCGAGAACGCGGGGGCTATTCCTCCGCGGCAGCGAGCGGGGCGCGTTTGCGGGCGGCGAGTTCAGCCAGGACCTCCTCGGTGTGCTCGCCCAAGAGCGGCGCCGGACGGGCGATGGCGCCGGGAGTGGAAGCGAGCTTCACCGGCGTGCCGATGGTGTTCATTTTCCCGACGGCCGGGTGGTCCAGCTCGACGACCATGTCGCGGGCGAGCGTGTGCGGGTCGGTGAAGACCTCTCCGTGATCCATCACCGGGCCCGCCGGCACGCCGACCTCCTCAAGCTCCGCCAGCCATTCGTCGCGGGTGCGGGTCTGCATCACGCCTTCGAAGATCTCGATCAGCTCGTCATTGTTCTCAACCCGGTCGGCGCGAGTCCTGAAGCGCGGGTCCTCCGGCAGGTCGGGACGGCCGAGCACCTTGCAGATGCGGAACCAGAGGTTCTGTTGCGCGCCGCCGACCGCGAGATAGCCGTCTTTGGCCCTGAGTATCTGGTAGGGGGAACTGCCGCGATGGCGCTGGCCGATGCGCTCCGGCGTCTTCCCGGTCGCGAAATAGGCCGCAGCCTCATAGACGCAGAACGACATGGCGCTCTCGTAAAGCGAGACATCGACATGCTGGCCCTTGCCGGTCTGCGTGCGGCCATGAATGGCGACCATCGTGGCGTAGGCCCCGAACATGCCGGCGCCGACGTCGGAAATGGCGATCGGCAGGCGGAAGGGTGGGCCGTCCTCCGGACCGTTGATCGCGGCGAGGCCGGACATGGCCTGGGTAATCAGGTCGAAACCGCCGCGTGTGCCGTAGGGCCCGTCCTGCCCGAAGCCGGAGATCGAGGTCATCACCAGGCCCGGATTCTCCGCGGCGAGCGCCTCGTAGCCGAGGCCGAGCCGCGCCATGACACCGGGCCGGAAGTTCTCGACCACGATGTCGGCGGTGGCGCAAAGGTCCCAGGCGGCCTGGAAACCGTCGTCGCTCTTCAGGTCGAGCGTCACGGACCGCTTGTTGCGGTTCCAGAGCATGAAGGGCGCGCTCTCGCCGGCTACGAAGGGCGGCGTCTGGCGCATCGCCTCGCCTTCGGGGCGCTCCACCTTGATGACATCGGCGCCCTGGTCGGCGAGCAGCATCGCGCAATAGGGCCCCGAGAGATTGGTCGTGAAGTCGATGACTCTAAGCCCTTCCAGTGCCCCGGCCATGGCGCTCTTGCCTCCCATGAGAAACCTGCGGCCATTCTCGCCAACCGGTTTCTCTTGGCAAGGGCGGCGCCGTCGCGGCATAACGGGCAAGGACGACAAGGAGAAAAGAGTTCCATGGACGAGATCAGGCTTCGCCGGCAGGGCCAGGTTGCGGTGGTCACGCTCAACCGGCCGGAGAAGAAGAACTGCTGCACCAAGGCGATGTGGTTCGAGCTCGGCCGGCTGTTCGGCGAGCTGGACAAGGACGGCGACGTGCGAGCCATCGTGCTCACGGGCGCGGGCGAGAATTTCTGCACCGGGGCCGATATCTCGGAATTCGCAGAGGTGCGGGGCGACGCCGATCAGGCGGCGGACTATGCCCGCGCCGTGATCGCGGCCGAGCACGGCATTGCGGAAGTAACCAAGCCTGTCATCGCGGCGGTCCGCGGCTATGCGGTCGGCGGAGGCTGCGGCCTCATCGTCTGCGCGGACTTCCGTGTTTCGGACCGCAGCGGGCGTTTCGGCGTCCCGGCGGCGCGCCTCTCGATCGTCTATGGCATGGACGGGCTGCAGAAGCTCGCCAACGTCGTCGGCGTCACCAACGCCAAGAAGATCATGTACACGGCCAGGCGCTTCACGGCGGAGGAGGCTGCGGACATGGGCCTGGTGGATATGCTGGTGGACGGCGACCCGGTCGAGGCGGCGATCGAGTTCGCGGAATCCATGGCGGGCAACGCGCCGCTCTCCGTCATGGGCCACAAGATAGGGCTCAACGCCGTCGCGGCCGGCCGCATGGCCGAGACCGAAGACAGCTACCGCGATCTCCAGATGCAGGCGTCGGAAAGCGAGGACTACCGCGAGGGCCGCGCCGCTTTCATGGAGAAACGCGCGCCGGTCTTCCAAGGGCGCTAGCCCGCGCATATCTTGCCGACAGCCCGATCCGTTCCAGGAGAACCACAGCCATGCGCTACCTGCACACAATGGTCCGCGTCTCGGACCTCGATAAGTCGCTCGCCTTCTATTGCGGCCTGCTGGGTATGGTCGAGACCCGGCGCACCGATAGCGAGAAGGGCCGCTACACCAATATCTTCCTCGCGGCGTCGGCGGATGAGGCAGTGGCCCGCGACGCGAAGGCGCCAGTGCTGGAGCTCACCTACAACTGGGATCCGGAAGACTACAAGGGGGGACGGAATTTCGGCCATCTCGCCTTCGAGGTCGATGACATTTACGGGCTCTGCCAGTCCCTTGCCAACGCCGGGGTGACCGTCAACCGCCCGCCGCGAGACGGCTATATGGCTTTCATTCGCTCCCCGGACGGCATTTCCATTGAGCTGCTACAGGCGGGCGGTCCGCGCGACCCGGCCGAGCCCTGGGCGTCGATGGAGAACACCGGCGTCTGGTAATGGAGGCAGGCGAATCCGGGCGCTGGTTCGACGATTTCGAGGTCGGCCAGTGCTTCGATACGGATGGCTACACCTTCACCGAGAGCAGCATTATCGACTTCGCGCTGCAATACGACCCGCAATACTTCCATCTGGACCGGGAACGCGCCGTCGAGAGCATTTACGGCGGCCTGGTGGCGAGCGGGTTCCACACGCTGTCGGTGGTCTTCCGCCTGCTCGTCCAGGCGCGGGCGTTCGGCTCGGGCAATCTGGGCGGGAAGGGTATCGACGAGTTGCGATGGCTGCGCGCGGTGCGGCCGGGCGATACGCTCCGGGTCAGCTGCAAGGTGCTGGAACTGCTGCCGTCGTCTCATCCGGACCGGGGCAATATGCGCATGTCTTTCCACGCAAGGAACCAATGCAACGAAACGATGCTGACCGGCGTGCTCATGCCGGTCATCCAGCGCAAGCCGGATAGACGCTAGGGACGCCGCGCCGGGCGCCCGCAGTCCTTACCGCGATGACACTCCCGGAGAGAATCTTTTCGCGCCCCGGACGCGCGGTTGCCGTGCTGTGCGCCGCGCAGGCGCTCGTCTGGGCACTGGCGCCTGCGCTGACCCACAGCGCGCCGCCGCTGGATGTCGTCGAGATGCTGGTCTGGGGCCGGGAAGGCGTCGTCGCGACCTACAAGCACCCCAACCTGCCGGGACTGTTGCTCGAAGCCGTGAGGCTCCTCTCCTTCGGCGCGCTCTGGCCGGCCTACCTGCTGGCGCAGGCCTGCGTCATCGCGACCTTCGCCGCGGTCTGGCTGCTCGGGCACGACCTCCTGGGGCCAGGCAGGGCGGCGGCCGGCACACTGCTGCTGACCGGCGTCTTCTACTATTCCTGGCCGACGCCGGAGATGAACCACAACCTGATGCAGATGCCGCTATGGGCGTGGACATGCCTGGCGCTCTGGCGTTCGGCGGCGGGCGGGCGGATCGTCTGGTGGCTGCTGCTCGGTGTCTTCGCCGGCCTGTCGCTCTGGGCGAAATACTCCTCCGGCCTCCTTCTGGCGGTGGCGGGCCTCTGGATATTGCTGGATACGCAGGCCCGCGCGCAGCTTGCCCGCACCGGGCCCTGGGCGGCGCTGGCGGTTTTCGCCGTCGTCGCCGCGCCGCAGGCGCAATACCTCGTCGAAACCGGCTTCCTGCCGCTCGACTACGCTTTGGCGCGGGCCGGCTCGGGCAGGCCGGACGGGCCGCTCTCGTTCCTGCTGACGCAGGCGGCGGACCATGCCGTTTTCTTCCTGATGGCGCTCGGCGCCGGCCTGATCGGCAGGGGCGCGGCACAGTTGCCCCCGGAGGAAGCGCGAGCCCGGCGCTTCCTGCTTGTCATGGGCCTTCTGCCCGCCTTCCTGGCGGCGCTGACGGCCGGGGCAACCGGGATGGGGCTGAAGGACATGTGGGGCATGCCGATGTTCAACCTCTCAGGCTTGCTGCTGCTGGCGCTGCTGCCAGGGCGGTTCGAGGGCCGGACGCTCGCGCGGGTCGCCCAGTTCGCCGCCGTGCTGCTGGCGCTGGTGCCTGCGGCCTATGCGGCGTCGGTTCTTCTGCGCGCCGAGCAGTCGGACAAGCCCTCGCGGGTCGTCTGGCCGCAGGAGGAGATCGCCGCCCGGCTGCTACGCGCCTATGAAGGCGAAACCGGCGCCATGCCGCGCATTGTCGCCGGACCGGTCTGGGAGGCGGGGCTGATCGCGCTCACGGCGCCCGGAAGGCCGTCGGTATCCATCGATGCCGACGAACGCAAATCGCCATGGGTCACGGCTGAAGACATTGTCGGCAAGGGTGCTCTGGTCGTATGGCGGACGGGATCGAGGCCGGCGCCGGGCCTGGCCGCGCTGGCCGCCGGGCGGGAGCTGCGGCAGGAGTCCTTCCAATGGAGCGGCTCCGCCACCGCCCGCCCTGTCGGGATTACCTGGACGATAGTTCCGCCTCGGGTTCCCTGAAGACGAAGAAGCGGTTCAGCACATAGGTAAGGACGGCGGCTGCGCCCGTGAAGAGCAGGAAGCCGATCCGGTAGTCCAGCCCGCCGATATCCGCCCATAGCGCCATTGCGCCGCCATGCAGCGAGACGACCGCTGCATAGCAGGCGAGGAAACGGACGCCGGCCCGCCGGTGAGGCGCGCGGCTCCTCAGCACGAAAGTCCGGTTGCCGGCATAGGAGACCGTTATGCCGCAGACCGCCGCGAGAGCATTGGCGAGCGCTGCCGATCCCATTCCGGCGCCCTCGACCAGTCCCGCGAGCACCCCGAAATGCACAGCAGTCGCGAACAGGCCGTTGAGCACGAAGCGCAGGACCCGGCCCGCTTCCTCACGCATCGACGGAATCGTCCGGCCCGGTCGCTTCCGTTTTCAGAATGAGCGAGGCCGCCGCCGCTTCAAGGTCCGCCGGCGAGCGGTAGCCGAGCGCATTCATGATGAGCGCGACGAGGCTGAGGACTGCGGTTTGCAGGAAGACGAGGACCAGAAAGCCGGTCACGAATGTGAGCCAGCCCGGCGGCGTCTGGCCCGCAAGTTTCAAGGCAAGGCCGACCAGGAAGACAAGAACGCCGGAGACCGCCGCCCCGGCGCAAACCGCGCCCATTCTGGTCAGCACGGCGTCGTCGAACACGGCGACCGCGCGAATGCCGTGCAGGGCCAGATCGTAGAAATTCATCTGCGAGCGGCCATCATATCGCTTGCCCCGGTCGCAGGAGATTTCCACCCGCCGCAGCCGCGATTTGATGATCGCCGCCGCGAGGTGGATGCGCGTCTCCTGCATGGCATTGAGGCGCAGCAACGCATGGCGGTCGAGGGCGCAGAAATTGCCAAAGCGGATCTCCCGGCCCGTCAGCAGCCGGAAAAAACGGCGGTAAAGGCGGTAGAAGAGCCGGAAGGACAGGGACTCCATCCGCCGCCCGCGCCCGGCGACTGCTGCGTTGCAGCCCGCTTCAACCGCGGCGACCAATTCCGGCAAATCCTCAGGACGGTCCTCGCCGTCGCTGTCCATCACGGCCGCGCCGGCATAGCGCGGCTCCGAGGCCGCCACCGCAAGACCGACCCAGATTGCCGTCTGATGGCCGCCATTGCGCTTCAGGCGGACGATCCGGCCCGCCAGTCCGGCCTCGCTGATTGCATCCAGGGCCGGGGGCGCGTCGATGGAGCCGTCGTCAACTGCAAGGATTTCGAGCGTTGCGCCGGCGTCGAGGCGCGCCAGATCCCGGCATAGCGAGGCAAAGGATTCGCCGTCCTCGAATACGGGCGTGACAACCGCCCAGACGGCCTCAGGGTCGTGCGACATCGATCCGGTGTTCCGGTACCGTGCGGAGCAGGGCGCGGAACCAGTCGATCGTCGCGCCGAGCCCGTCTTCCAGGCTCGTGAACGGCGCCCAGCCGAGCAGATCACCGGCACGCGAGATGTCCGGTCGACGCCGGGACGGATCGTCCTTCTCCAGTGGTACGAACACGGTGGATGAGCGGCTCTGGCAGAGCCGCATGATCGTCTCTGCCAGCGCTGCGATGGTCGTTTCTTCGGGGTTGCCGAGATTGACCGGTCCCGGCGGCGCATCGTCGAGCGCCATATAAGCCAGCAGCCCGTCCACCAGGTCGTTCACATAGCAGAAGGACCGGGTCTGATTGCCGTCGCCGGCCAGCGTTAGAGGCCGGCCGAGCAGTGCCTGGACAACGAAATTGGACACCACGCGCCCATCGGAGGGGTGCATCCGGGGGCCGTAGGTGTTGAAGATGCGCGCGACCCGGATATCGACACCGTGCTGGCGGTGGTAGTCGAAAAACAGCGTCTCGGCGCAGCGCTTGCCTTCGTCATAGCAGGCGCGGGGGCCGACCGGGTTCACATTGCCCCAGTCGTCCTCCCTTTGCGGGTGGGACAGCGGGTCGCCATACACCTCGCTGGTCGAGGCCTGGAGAACGCGCGCGCCGCAGCGCCTGGCGAGATCGAGCATGTTGATCGCGCCATGCACGGAGGTTTTCACGGTCTGCACGGGGTCGTGCTTGTAGTGCACCGGGCTCGCCGGGCAGGCGAGGTTGAAGATGCGGTCCACCTCCAGGCGCAGCGGTTCCGTTACATCGTGACGAATGAACTCGAAATTCGGCTCGCCCAGGAGATGGGCGACATTCGCCTTGGCGCCGGTGAACAGGTTGTCGAGGCAGATGACATCCGCGCCGTCTGCCATCAGGCGTTCGCAGAGATGCGAGCCGATAAATCCCGCTCCTCCGGTGACGAGCACGCGGTCGGTGTAATGCTTCATCGGAGTGCCGCCGTCTTCCCGAGCATGGGCTTCTCCCGGCCCGGCGTTATGCCGGCTCGCCGCAGAGTCCCATTGTAGCGTGCAGGCGCGGCGCAGCTATGCGGCTATGCGTCGGGCAGGGCGTTGCCGTCGGCGCGCCAGAGAGATTCCAGGCTGCGGCGCAGCTTCGTCAGCGCGCGGGCCTCCAGCTGGCGGACGCGCTCCTTGCTGACGCCCAGTTCCCGTCCGAGCGATTCCAGCGTGCGGGCATCGTCTTCCAGCAGCCGTTCGCGGATGATCTTTGCCTCGCGCGCCGGCAGTTCGGCCAATGCCTCCCTGATCCAGCGCGCGCGCTCGTCGCCGTCGAGATGCTCCATGGCGTTGTCTTCGGGAGACGGGCGCTGGTCCGCCAGGAAGTGCACCCAGGTTTCGTCACCGTCCTCGCCGACCGGTGCATCGAGTGAGCGATCGGCTCCGGTAAGCCGGCTTTCCATGGACTCCACATCGCGGGTTGCGACCTTGAGTTCGGCGGCAATGCGTTCCCGTCCCCGGTCGTCGAGAGGCTTGCCGGTGCGCCCCTCGATGCGGGCGCGGAGCCGGCGCAGGTTGAAGAACAGCGACTTCTGGGACGAGGTGGAGCCCGTACGGACGATGGACCAGTTGCGCAGGACATAATCCTGCATTGCCGAGCGGATCCACCAGGAGGCGTAGGTCGAGAAACGAACCTCCCGCTCCGGCTCGAAACGGGCCGCCGCCTGCATCAGGCCGACGGACCCCTCCTGCATCAGGTCCGCCATGGGCAGGCCGTAGTTCCGGTATTTCGCGGCCGTGGCCGCGACCAGGCGCGCATAGGCGTTGACCAGTTCGTGCAGGGCCGCTTCGTCCTTCAGGTCGCGCCAGCGCAGCGCCAGTTCCTGTTCGCGCTCGCGAGTGAGCAGCGGCGTGCTCATCGCATGGCGGACGAAATTCAGCGCGCCCCTGCTGTTTGCCGACCGGTCCAGGTAGCTCATCTCGTTCCTTCCTGCGCCGCGTCCCGGTTCCCGGACGGGCGCACCGCTCCTCAAGAGGTGGGCAGCATTGCGTCGTTATTCAACCGGTCTTTCGGCTCTGTCCTCCCGAAAAGCCGAAGGCGGTCTGCCCGTCTCTGAGCAGACCGCCTTTCGATGCGATATCTTGTCGCTATCGGGTCAAGCGGCCTGCAAGACCATTTCCACTCTCTTGACGGCTTTGTCCTCGTCGATCCTCTCCACCACCGCAAGTTCCCGGCTTAGCCGTTCGAGCGCAGCCTGGTAGATCTGGCGCTCGCTGTAGGACTGGTCCGGCTGGTCCGCGTTGCGGTGCAGGTCCCGCACCACCTCGGCGATAAGGTTCGGGTCGCCGGAATTGATCTTCGCCTCGTATTCCTGAGCGCGCCGGCTCCACATAGTTCGCTTGATACGCACCTTGCCCTTCAGGGTTTTTAATGCGTTCTGCATTTCCTTTTTTGTGGACAGTGTTCTCAGGCCCGCCGTCTGCACCTTTGCCGTCGGGATGCGCAGGAGCATCTTTTCCTTTTCGAACTCGATGACCAGCATCTCCAACTCGTAGCCGGAAATTGCCTGCTCCTCGACGGCCAGGACCTTGCCGACGCCATGCGCCGGATAGACCACGTGATTACCTGCCTTGAAATTCGCGCGTTTTGTCATCCTGTCCTGTTGGCCCCCAGAATTCCGTAACGATGCACCAACCGGGAGCGCAACACGCTGTGCCGTTTCCGGCGAGCGAATGCGCCGACAATCTGCTGCGGCTGGCAGGGTCTCCTCCAAAACCCACGCGCGACTTTAGCATAAATTCAACCGGATGGCGACCCTTGCGGCGCCTTCCCCCGTCCATTGAAGCGGCTGGCGGCGGCTTTGCCCCGAAGGGCGGGAAGACAGTCGGGAGGAACGCGGCCTGTCGTGCGATGTCGCCAGACCCTGCGCGCGCCGGCTGGCGCGCGCCGGCCTCAACCGCCGGGATTGGGGCTGAAATGCGCTTCCAGCTTGCCTTCCACGCCCTCCCAGGACTCTGCGTCGGGCGGCGCGTCCTTGCGGTAGGTGATGTTCGGCCAGCTCTCGGAGTAGCGCCGGTTGAATTCGACCCATTCCTCCATACCGGGGTCGGTGTCCGGTTTGATCGCCTCGACCGGGCATTCGGGCTCGCAGACGCCGCAATCGATGCATTCGTCGGGATGTATGACCAGCATGTTCTCGCCTTCATAGAAGCAATCGACCGGGCATACCTCGACGCAATCGGTGTATTTGCACCGGATACAGGCGTCGTTGACGATATAGGTCATAGGCAATGTCTCCGGGCCGCAAGCGAAGCGGCACAATGGAAGGCGCCATTTAGCAGCCGCGCCGTGCCTGTCAACCGTCGAGGTTGGCGTAGAGACGGGCCGCCTCGGGCGCCGGCCCGCGCCGCTCCGCCAGCGCCTCGACCCGCACGACCCGGATGCTGCCCGCCTGGGGAAATGTCAGTATGTCGCCCACCCGGAGGATGTGGTGGGCCTTCTGTACCGGGCGTCGGTTCACACGCGCCCTCCCGGCCTGGCAGAGCTTCGCGGCCAGCCCGCGCGTCTTGAAAAAGCGGGCGCACCACAGCCACCGGTCGAGCCTCTGGCCTGCCGGCGAATCGTTCACAATCCGGCCTTGAGGGCGGCGAGTTTCGCGAAGGGCGAACCGGGCCTGGCGCGCGTCCGGCGGAGCGGCTTGGGGCGGCTGCGCGTCATTTGCATGCCGGTCGCAGTGTCGGTTGCCTCAAAGCCGATGTCCGTAAGCACGGCCGGCACATCGTCGAGATGGCAGCCGGCCAGCCGGGCGAGATGCAGCGTGGGCACGAACGGTCCCTGCTCTGCAAGGCCGGCGGCGGCATCCGCCAGCCGCTCCAGCGCAGGCGCCCGGAGCGCCAGCGGGCCTGCAACGAGATAGCCGGAAGCGGCATAGCGGCCGGTGGGTATGGCCGGGTCCAGCGCCAGCGTCTGCCGACCGGCGGCTAAAGGTTCGCCGTCGTTGCCCCGGTGGACGCGCCAGAGCAGGTCCAGCAGTCCGGCGGCACGGGCCTTCTGCATGGCCGGGACAAACAGCGAGACACGGCCGATGCGCACACCCAGCCGCCCCAGCGCCTGTCGGTCTGCGCGCGACAATGAGCCGGCGAGGTCCGCGACGGCGCTGCGCCTGAGCGTTCCGAGCGCTTCGGCGAGCCGATACGCAATTCCGCGGGCGCGGCCCGACAGGCCGTTCGCTTCGGCAAGCGTCACGAGCGCAGCGAGGTCGCGGGCAATCAGGCCGGAGCTCCACTCCCGCAGGCGCATTTCGACGCGCCGCCGGGGCGCCGTTTCCAGCAGGTCCGAAGGCAGGATACGCATTTCGGGCGAAAGGGCCGTCGCGCCGGCCGTCAGGCGGGCGACCGGTTCGTCGTTCCAGAGGACCTGGCCTCCGGCGTCCAGCGCGAAGCTGTCATCGGACGCCGCGGCCAGCGCATCCACCCTCCGCGCCGCTTCCTGCCTCAGCACGCGCTGGGTTGCCAGCGCGAGCGGCCGGCCGCCGCGCTCGGCCTGGGCCGCGGTGTAGCGGAAGCCGTCGAGCCGCCCGACCGTCTCGCCTTCGAGGAATACGGAGCCGTCGCGGGCTACAGCCCCCATGAGGTCGCCGCCTTCCCTGAGGCGTTTGGCCAGCACGGCCGTGCGCCGGTCCACGAATCTCTGGGTCAGCCGTTCGTGCAATGCGTCCGACAAAAGGTCTTCCAGCCGCCGGGTGCGCTCCTGCCAGCCGGCCGCATCGTCGAGCCATGCAGCCCGATAGGCGATGTAGGTCCAGGTGCGCACGCCGGCGATGCGCGCCATGAGCGTGTCGATGTCGCCGTCCGTGCGCTCCAGCCGGCCGACCTGCCGGGCCACCCAGTCCTCCGGCAGCCGGCCGTTGCAATCGACCAGATAGCGGTAAATGCGCGCGAGCAGATGAGCATGGGCGTCGGTCAGCGTCTTGCGGAAGTCCGGCACCTGGCAGACCTCCCATAGCATGGCGACCCTTTCGGGGCCGGCCGCCGCCGTCCTGACCTCGGCGTCGCGCGCCAGCACGGCGAGCGCCTGCTGGTCCTCACCGTCCCGTCCCGGCACCAGGAAGGGCAGGGGCGGCGGGCGTCCGAGGCTCGCCAGCAGCGCCTCGACGCTCGAAAAGTCGAGGTCGTCATTGCGCCAGAAGACGGTTTGCAGGGGCTCGAAGCGGTGGTCCTCGACCCGCGCGACGATGCGCTCGTCCATCGGACGCTGCTCGGCGGTGACGCCGAACGTGCCGTCGGCGACGTGCCGTCCGGCGCGCCCGGCGATCTGGCCGACCTCGGCCGCCGCCAGCCTGCGCATCCGCCGCCCGTCGAATTTGCTGAGCGCGGAGAAGGCGACATGGCGCACATCCATGTTGAGGCCCATGCCGATGGCATCGGTCGCGACAAGGTAGTCCACCTCTCCCGCCTGGTACATGCCGACCTGGGCGTTTCGCGCCCGCGGGCTGAGCGCGCCCAGCACCACGGCGGTGCCGCCCCGCTGCCGGCGGACGAGCTCCGCCAGGCGGTAAACCTCGCCAGCGGAGAAGGCGACCACAGCGGAGCGCGGCGGCAGGCGCGTAACCTTGCGGTAGCCGGAGTAATCGAGCCGCGAGAAGCGCGGCCGTTCTTCGACAACCGCCTCCGGCGCCAGTTGCCGCAACAGAGGCCGGATCGTCTCCGCACCGAGGAACATCGTCTCGTGCCTGCCCCGCGCATGCAAAAGACGGTTGGTGACGATATGGCCGCGCTCGGGATCCGCCGCCATCTGCACCTCGTCCACGGCGAGGAAGGCGACGGGCCGGTCAAGCGGCATCGACTCGGTGGTGCAGACGAAATAGCGCGCCCTGGGCGGGATCAGCTTTTCTTCGCCCGTTACCAGCGCCACCGCGCCGGGGCCCTTGACGGCAACGATACGGTCGTAGTTCTCCCGCGCGAGCAGACGGAGCGGGAAACCGATCATGCCAGACTCATGCGCAAGCATGCGTTGCACGGCGGCATAGGTCTTGCCGGTATTGGTCGGCCCTAGCAGCGCGGTTACCCGCGCGGGCTCGTCGATTGCCCGCATGAGGGAAGAATCGGTCCGATTCCGTGGCAGTTCAAGGGCAATTCCTTGTAGATGGCGCGGCTATGTGGGTCGAACCGATGAAGGACGGCATTCGCCTCAGGCTGCGCGTGTCGCCCGGCTCGCGCCATTCCGGTTTCGGAGGGCTGGTCGATTCCAGGGCCCGGCTGGCGATCCGGGTTTCCGCACCCCGGTGGGAGGCAAAGCCAACAAGGCTGTCGAAGCCCTGCTCGCAAAGGCGCTCGGCATCCCGAAGAACCGTGTCGCAATCGTCCGGGGGCTGCGGAGCCGCAAGAAGACGGCACGGGTGGAGGGTGACCCGGAGGCGCTCGCGGCGGCTGCTTCGCGATTGCCGGAAATGGGGTAGGGTGCTTTTCCGGCGCTCCGCCACGGCAGAAGGACGAAGAACCCCATGGACTACGGCATCGCCTATTTCCCGACCGACTATTCCATTGCGCCGGCTACCCTGGCCCTCGCGGCCGAAGAGCGCGGTTTCGAGTCCTTCTGGCTTCCCGAGCACTCGCATATTCCCTGGTCGCGCCAGTCTCCCTGGCCGGGCGGCGCCGACCTGCCGAAGCAGTATTACGATGTCATGGACCCGTTCCTGGCGCTGGCGAGCGCCGCCACCGCCACCTCCCGCATCAGGCTCGGAACGGGCATCTGCCTCGTCGTGCAGCGCGACCCGATCTACACGGCGAAGGAGGTGTCAACGCTCGACCGGCTCTCGAACGGGCGCTTCCTGTTCGGCATCGGCGGCGGCTGGAATGCGGAGGAGATGGCGGACCACGGCACCGATTTCTCGACGCGCTTCACACTCATGGAAGAGCGCGTCGCGGCCATGAAGACGATCTGGACGGAGGCCAAGGCGGAGTTCCACGGCGAGTTCGTCGATTTCGACTCCATGGCGCAGTGGCCGAAGCCGGTGCAGCGCCCGCACCCGCCGGTGATCGTCGGCGGAGCCTTTCCCTGGGGCGCGCGCCGGGCGATCGCCTATGGCGACGGCTGGATGCCGATAGGCGGGCGCAACCAGGACGTGCTGGAACTCCTGCCGCGCTTCCGGCAGATGGCCGCCGAAGCGGACCGCGGCCCGGATGAAATCGCGGTGACGCTGTTCGGCGTGGCGCCTGACGCTTCGCTTCTCGAAAGGGCTGAGGGCGCAAGCGTGGCGCGGGCGGTCTTCATGCTGCCGTCCGTTGACGAAGCCGAGAGCTTGAAGGAACTCGATGCCCTGGTGGAGAGCCTCGGGCCGCGCCTCTGAGACGCCGGTCCGGTCAGTCGCCGAAGAACGGCGTCTCGTTCTCGCCCCTGAGGCGGATGTCGAAGCGGTAGCCGCCGTCCTCGGCCTCCGCGACCAGGAGCGGCCGGCGCGCGTCAGGCACGGCAGCCAGCACGGGATCGTCCGCGTTCAGCTCCTCGCCGGGGAAGTAGGCGCGGGTTCGCACCCGCCGCAGCAGTCCGGCGGAAAACACCGCGATCGAAACGTGCGGCGCCTGCCAGCGATTGCCCTCGAAGGGCACCGGCCCCGGCATTACTGTTGTGAAGGAGAAGGCACCCCCAGCATCGGTCAACGCCCGGCCGAAGCCGCTGAAATGCGGGTCGCGCGGGCGCGCCTCGTCCCTGTCGAGCGGATGCGCATAGCCGCCGGCGGCATTGGCCTGCCAGATTTCGACAAGTGCATCGCGGACAGGCGCCGCTTTGACGTCCGTAACCCGGCCCCGCAGGACGATGCTGCGCCCCTCGGCCTTGCCGCCGCCGGTAAGATCGGCATTGAACGGCAGCGCATAGTTGAAGAACGGCCCGAGCGTCTGCGAGGCGGTGGGCGCCATGCTCATGTCGTGGACCCTTCCTCATCCATCGGCGTCTGGTCGCGGCCCCGCATGACGATGTCGAAACCATAGCCGAGCGCGTGCTCGTGCAGACCGAGCGACGCCTCGGGCCGGGCGACGAGCCGGTCCCGCGCGGCGGCGTCCGGCACGGACATGAAAATCGAGTCGATCTCGTTCAGAGGATCGCCCGGGAAATAGACCTGGGTAATCATCCGGCTCATGAAGGCATAGCCGTAGATCGACAGATGGATATGCGGCGGGCGCCACCAATTGCCCGAATTGGGAACCGGATAGGCGCCGGGCTTGATGGTGACGAAGCGGTAGCGGCCCTCAGCATCGGTCAACGCGCGGCCCGCGCCGACGAAATGGGGGTCGAGCGGCGCGTCGCGCCCGTCCACCGGATGGCGGTATTTCCCAGAGGCGTTCGCCTGCCAGGCTTCCACCAGGACGCCCGGAAGCGGGCGCGCATCCTCGTCGCGGACCTGGCCGGCGAGGACCATCAGCTGGCCGAGCGCCTTGCCGCCTGCTGTCAGGTCCGCCTCCTCCGGCGACACGCCCTCGCGCGTGAACAGCGGTCCGGTAATCTCCGAAAGCGTCACCGGCGCCTCGACAAACGGCTGCGAGGGCGCGAGCTGGCTCGTCCGGAAATAGCGCTCGGAATCGACCGCCGGTTGTGTGTCTTCGGGATAGGGCGCGTATTCGACCATGACTCTTCTCCCGGTTGACGGCCGGAGCCGCTTCAGGCTCCCGCCTTTACCATGTCCGCAGCCTTCTCGGCGATCATCAGCACGGCCGCGTTGGTGTTGGCCGAGACCATGCGCGGCATCACCGAAGCATCGACGACCCGCAGTCCGTCCAGCCCGCGCAGGCGCAACGAGGAATCGACAACGGCCATCGGATCGTCTCCCATCTTGCAGGTGCCGATGGGGTGATAGACCGTTGCGCCGTTGCTGCGGCAGTAGTCGAGCAGCTCACCGTCGCTCGTCCGCTCGGCGCCCGGTATGGTTTCGCACTCGATATAGGGCGCGATGGCCGGCTGCCCGAATATCTTTCGCGCGAGCTTCAGCGCCCCCGTCATGGTGTCGCAATCGGTCTGCGTGGCGAGGTAGTTCGGGCGGATGACCGGGTGGCGGTCCGGGTCGTTTGCTTCCACATGGATGGAACCGATGCTCTCCGGCCGATGCTGCCAGAAGCCGAGCGTCATGCCCGGATAGTCGTCGAGCACGCCGATGAGGCCGTCCTTGTAGCTTGCCGGCGCGAAACTGTATTGCGCGTCGGGCGTCGCCACGCCGGGCATGATTTTGACCGAGGCGCTGACATTGCCGGGCGCGACGGTGAGCAACCCGGTCCGCGTTGTCGCGTAGCGCATGGTCTCCCAAAGCAGCGGCAGCCCGCGGGAGCGCTCGTTGAAGGTGCGGATGCCCTTCGCCTTCATGCAGATGCGGGCGACATAGTGATCCTGCAGGTTCTCGCCGACGCCGGGCAGGTGGTGCACCGGCTCGATGCCGAGCGGTTTCAGCCGTTCCGCGTCGCCGATACCCGATAGTTCGAGGAGTTGCGGCGAGGCGATGGACCCGGACGAGAGGATGATTTCGGCGTTGGCGCGGACCTCGCGGACGACATCGCCCTGCCGGAACACGACCCCGACGACGCGCCCTTCCTCGACGACGAGGCGCTGGGCAAGCGCGTGGGTTTCCACCCGCAGGTTCGTCCGGCCGTCCGTCTGGCGCAGATAGGTCCGCGCGGTGCTCTCCCGGCGACCATTGCGGATGGCGTGCTGGAAATAGCCGACGCCCTCCTGCTCGCCGTCATTGTAGTCGTTGTTACGAGGGATGCCGGCTTCGACGCAGGCCTCCATGAAGAGTTGCGTCAGGGGGTGCTGCTCTATGGGGTCGATGACGTTGATCGGGCCGCCCCGGCCGCGAATCTCCGGATCGCCGCCCGCCCGGTTCTCGAACTTCCAGAAATAGGGCAGGACCTCCTCATAGGACCAGCCGCGATTGCCGAGCTGCGCCCAGCCGTCATAGTCCTCGGGCTGGCCGCGCACGATGAGATGGCCGTTGATGGCGGATGAGCCACCGAGCACCTTGCCGCGCGGCCAATGGATGGCCCGGTTGCCGCTGTTCTCCTCCTTCTCCGTGGCGTAGCACCAGTTGACGGAGGTGTCGTAAAGCGTCTTGAAGAAGCCGGCCGGGATGTGGATGAACGGGTTGAGGTCGCGCCCGCCCGCCTCCAGCAGCAGCACGCTGGCATTCGGATTCTCGCTCAGGCGATTGGCCATGACGCAGCCGGCCGAACCGGCCCCGATAACGATATAGTCGAAGCGGTTCATTCCGCCTTTCCTCCCCCTCTTCTAGTCCTCGGCAGCTTGCGCCCCCGCGTCGTTCCTGTCCATGCGTGCGCCGTCGATCACCGCGCCCGAGGCCGCCATTCCGTCGATGTCCCGGTCGCTGTAACCGTATTCGCGGAGCACGGCGCGGCTGTCGGCTCCCAGGTCCGGCGCGGTTGCAAGGAAACTGCCTTCCGGCGCCGTCTCGATGCCCGGCACGGCATGCATGGGCACGCGCCCCACCGCATCGTGTTCCTGCCACGCGACGGAGCTGTTGTGGAGCACCTGCGGCTCCTGGAAATAGTCTCCGAAATCGTTCACCGGCCCGGCGATGATGTCCGCCTCGCCGAGCAGCCGGACCCATTCCGCCGTGGAGCGTTCCCTGACCAACGGGCGAAGCTGCGCCATCAATGCGGCCTCGTTCTCGATCCGCGCTTCGTAGCTGGCGAAACGCAGGTCTGCGGCAAGCTCCGGCCGGTCCACGAGGCCGCAGAGTGCTTCGAAATGCTTTTCCCGGCGGGCATTGATGTTCACGAAGCCGTCGGCGCTCTCAAAGGTTCCGACGGGAACGCCGACGACCTGCGGCACCGGCCCTTCGAGATGGTATTCGATCATCTTGGCGGCCATGAACGCGCCGGCGGATTGCTGGAGAGACATGTCGATATAGCGGCCGGGCGCGCCCCGGACAGTGCGGGCATAGAGTGCTGCGGAAACGGCCTGGAAGGCATAGAGGCCGGTCATCACGTCGATGGCGATCATGCCGACCCGCTGCGGCAGCCCGTCCTTGTCGCGGTTCATGGACATCATGCCGGTCACCGCCTGGGCTATCGAGTCCGTCAGCGGCCGGTTGCTCCAGGGGCCCGTCTGGCCGTAGCCCGTGACGGAGAGATAGATGACATCGGGATTGACGGCGCGGACGCTCTCATAGTCGAGGCCGAACCTTGCGGTGACGCCGGGCCGGAAGGCTTCGAGCACCACATCCGCCTCCGCTGCGACCTTCGCCGCCGCGTCCCTGGCTTCCGCCTGCTTGAGGTCGAGCGCGAGCGAACGCTTGCCCCGGTTGACCTAGAGGAAGAAGGCGGAATAGGGCCCGTGGCGCTTGCCGATGCCCCGTCCCCAATCTCCGCCCGGCGGCTCGATCTTGATGACGTCGGCGCCGTGCTGGGCCAGCAGGAAGGCGCAATGCGGACCGGCGACACCCTGCGTCAGATCGCATACGCGAAGGTCAGCATAGGCGGAGTGGTCGGCCGTCATTGCAGAGCCTCCTGCTCCGGCGCGGCGGTCCAGACGGGCCGGCCCTCGACGGGATATTGCGGATCGTTGTAGCCGGGCGTGGATGGATGGCCGGGCGCCACCAGGGCGTCGATCAGCGCTTCGTCTTCGCCGGTGAAGGCGTGGTCCATCGCGCCCAGATAGTCCTGCCATTGCTCCCTGGTTCGCGGACCGGCGATGACCGAGGTGACGAAGCGGTTGTTCAGCACCCAGAGTGTCGCGAACTGCGCCGCCGACATGCCGCGCCGCCCAGCATGGGCGACCACCTTCTCGGCGATGTCCAGCGATTCGTCGCGCAACTCCGTCTCGCGGATACGCCGGTCGCCGCGCGCCGCCCGGCTGCCGGTCTCGGGCTCCGCGCCGGGACGGTACTTCCCGGTCAGCACGCCCCGCGCGACCGGGCTGTAGGGCACGACGCCGAGTCCGAACCAGTTGCAGGCCGGCAGATGCTCCGTTTCCGGTATGCGGTTGACGGCATTGTAATAGGGCTGGCTGGCAATGGGGCGCGGCGCGCCAAGGTCATCGGCGATGCGGCAGATTTCCGCGACCCGCCAGGACCGGTAGTTCGAGACGCCGTAATAGAGCACCTTGCCGGCGCGGATCAGGTCGTCCATCGCCCGCACGGTCTCTTCGAGCGGCGTGTCCGGGTCTTCCTTGTGCAGGTAGTAGAGGTCGATGCGGTCGGTGCCGAGGCGTTTCAGGCTGGCCTCGCAGGCGCGCATCATCCACTTGCGCGAGAGGCCGCCGCCATTGGGTCCTTCGGCCATCCGGTTGAACAGCTTGGTTGCGATGACCCAGTCGTCCCGGTCGCGCGCCACGGCCCGGCCGACGACCTCCTCCGAGCGCCCGCGATTGTAGCCGTCGGCGGTGTCGATGAAGTTGACGCCGGCGGCGCGCGCGTCGTCGATCATCGTCTCGCCGTCCTCGGGCGCCGCTGGTCCTCCGAACATCATGGCGCCCAGGCAGAGTTTCGAGACCTTGAGCCCGCTCCGCCCGAGATTCCGGTATTCCACTCGGCTTTCCCCCATGCTTGCGCGTCCCTATATGGCCGAACCGCAGCCGGCGCGGCAAGTATCGGCTATCACCCGCGCCGTGTCCGGTTTGCGCGCCGGCGCGGGGGCCAATAGGATAATCGGCATGACGCTCCGGCTACCGGTTCGGGTGCAAGGAGCGGGCTTCGCGCCGGAAATGGGAGGGGAACCGGGGATGACCGTCGAGCCGCGCGCCTTCCGGGATACGCTCGGACGCATGCCGACCGGCGTGACCGTGATAACCACCACGGCGCAGGACGGCGAAATGCACGGCGTGACGATCGGCTCCTTCAGTTCGCTTTCGCTGGAACCGCCGCTGGTGCTGTTCTGCCTCGACAAGGACGCCAATTGCCGCCAGGCGTTTCTCGACAGCACCCACTTTGCCGTCAATGTGCTGGCGGAGGACCAGTCTTCGCTCTCGTCGATTTTCGCGACCAAGAACGCGCCCCGGCCCTGGCAGGACCTCGATTATTCCCTCGGCAAAGCGAGCGGCGCGCCGCTGATGGCGGGCGCCGTCGCCCAGATCGAATGCGCGACCGAAGCCATCCATGACGGCGGCGACCACGACATTCTCATCGGCCGCGCCAAGACGCTGGCGACCGATGGGGCGGGCCGGCCGCTGATCTTTTTCGCGGGCGGCTATCGCCGGCTCGACGCCGACGGCTCCTCATAAGTCCACTCGCAGCGGACCGATGCATCGGTTTCCGCAGGCAGGCGCGCGCGCCTGATCCCGTCGAATTCCTCTTCCGGGAGCAGCTCTCCGAGCGCCCAGACGGCCGCGCCGCGCACAAGCGGCGCCGGATCGTCCAGCGCCCGCCTCGCCGTCGGAACGAGCCTTTCATCGGCGCTGTTTCCGACCGCGATCAGCACATTGCGCAGGAAGCGGTTGCGGCCGGTGCGCTTGATCGGCGAGCCGGCGAACACCTCCCGGAAACCCGTGTCGTCGAGACCCGCCAGATCGGCGAGCTTGGGAGCCGTCAGCTCGATGCGCGGCAACAGCTCCGGTTCGCTGGCGCGGGCGGCGAACTTGTTCCAGGGGCAGACGGCGAGGCAGTCGTCGCAACCATAAATCCGGTTTCCCATAGCGCGGCGGAATTCATGCGGAATGGGCGCCTTGTGCTCAATGGTGAGGTAGGAAATGCAGCGTCGGGGGTCCAACCGGTAGGGGGCGGTGAAGGCGTCTGTCGGGCAGATATCGAGGCAGGCGCGGCAGCTTCCGCAGCGATCCTCGTGCGGCTCGTCCGGCTCAAGCGCCAGCGTCGTGAATATCTCGCCGAGGAAGAGCCAGGAGCCGTAGCGGCGCGATACCAGATTGGTGTGCTTGCCCTGCCAGCCGAGACCGGCAGCCTCGGCTGCGGGCTTTTCCATGACCGGCGCGGTATCGACGAAGACCTTGACTGCCCCGCCATGGCTTTCGACCAGCCAGTGGGCCAGCCGTTTCAGCTTTCGCTTGATAACGTCGTGGTAGTCGCGCGCGGTGCGGGCATAGACCGAAACCGTACCCCGCTCCTTCTTCGAGAGCAGGTCGAGCGGGTCGGCCGCCGGACCGTAACTCATGGCAAGTGCAATGACCGTCCGCGCTTCGGGCCAGAGCCCGTCGGGACTCGAACGCCGGCCTTCATGCGCGGCGAGCCAGCCCATGTCGCCGTAGCGTCCTTCCGCCAGGCACTCGTGCAGGTTCCGGCGGACCTCAAGGCGCGACGCCGCCGGCGCAAAGCCGACGGCGTCGAAGCCGAGCGCCAGCGCATATTCCCTGATTGCCGGGCCGGCCGGCGCTGGCGACGCCGGCCCGGCAGCCGCCATCAGAAGGGCGGGTTCTGCGCCGCAAGCATCCCGTAAAGCATCGGGATCGAGAGCATGGTGTTGGTGCGCGAGAACAGGAGCGCCCGCCGCGCAGCCGGGGGCTTCTGGTCATCGGGCGCGTCAACGATGCCGAGCGCGATCTTCTGGCTGGGCCAGATCACGAACCAGACATTGAAGGCCATGATGAGGCCGAGCCACATGCCGATGCCGATAAAGGCGCTGACGCTGCTGCCGTCGGCGAGACCGATGGCGAGCCAGTCGCCGAACGTGCCCTGCATGAGCGCGAGCAACAGGCCCCAGAGCACCGTCGAGGCCGCTGACCAGCGGAACCAGAACAATACCGCCGGAGCGATATGTTTGCCGATGGCGGGTTTCATCTCATCGGGGATCTTCGGCATGGTCGGCACCTGCACGAAATTCAGGTACCAAAGCAGGCCGATCCACATCACGCCGCTAAGGACATGGAACCAGCGAACGAGATGGAGAAGGAATTCATTTTCCATGACGTATCGTCCTCCCTTCCGCGCCTAGCTGCCGATCGCCTGGGCGACAATAATCAGGACGACGGTCAACACGACCCCCAGTCCGACTGTCATGTGGAGCGATTCCAAGGGGTTCTTCATCGACGTCTCCTCCCCGCCGGGTTTTCGCGCGATTATATCAGCAGGCCGGCCTTGAAAAGCAAGCAGCGTTTGCGTTGCCGCTGGGGATTTCCCGGCTGCAAAGAGCCGTCCGGGCTTTCGACACTTCCTGTCCCGAATACAATGGACTATGGCCGAATCGAATGACGACGCCGCCTATTGCAGAGACCGGGTC
>JAPOZD010000195.1 GCA_026706245.1 Alphaproteobacteria bacterium | reverse complement strand
GCCTGGAACCGGGCGGCGAACGCTACGGCCTTGGTGGCGTGTACGGTCATCGGATCATCGCCGCCGGCGCGGCAAGCACGGCCCAGATGCCGAGGGTCATCAATGCAAGGGTGACGGCGATACCGAGCGCGATGAGGATGCGCGCGTGCCAGAACACCCGGCCGGGCCGCAGCGCGGTAATCGTGCCGCCGGCGACGAGGCGGCGGCAGGCGACGGGGGTCATTGCGGCGTCCTTATCCTGCATTGAACTTTCCGGCTTCGTCGCCCCAGGCTGTCCAGCCGGGCCATTTCTGGCGGGCGAATAGCTCGAGATACGGGCCATCGCAGTATTCCTCGATGCGCCTGTATTGTTCGTCCGGCTTGCGCGAGTGCTCGCGCACCGGAGACAGGATGATTTCGCGGACGCTCTTGGAGTTGCGCCGGCAGTTCCCGCGCCGGCCGAGCAGGCAAAATTCCGCGTTCTTGCGCGTGGTCAGGCCCAGCCCGACATGCAGGTCGGCCTCGGCGATCGGCAGAGCGCGCAGTTGCCTGGCGTCGAACGAACGCTTGAGCTTGACCCAGGTGAAGGCGACGGCCGAATAGCGGAAGCCCCACGCCTCGATCACGTCGAACGGCTTGCGCAGGAAAGGGCCCGTCGTCCACAGGAACAGGTGGGCGTCTTTCGCCGCGAGAGCCCTGACCGGCACCGCCTTGATGTCATCCAGCCCCATGACGGCGTAGTGTTTTTCGGCGTCGCGCCGGATGGTCCAGTTGCTGGCCTGCAGTGCCGTTCTGGCGCGAAAGTGCCACGGCGGGTCGGCCAGGATGGCGCGGTAGCGGCCAACGGCGGTCATGCGCGCTTCTCCGAGACTTCCCGGAACGCATCCGGCCCCACGTCGGCCCACCGCTGGCGGGCGCGGCGGGCTTCGGCCTCGGCATCGACCTTCGCGTTCAGCGCCTGCGCCGCCGTTTCGATCTCGCGTTCGCGTTTTGGAGCGATCGGCAGAGGGCGCTGCGGCTTTCTCCCGGGCGGCCGGGTCTTCGCCGGCGCCGGCTCGGCGCTGCGGTAGCCGCGCAGCAGCTTCTCGGCGTCGGCGATCTCCTTCATCCGCCGTCCGGCTTCGGCAAGCGCGGCCAGTTCGATCGCCTCGACCGTGGCACGGTTCGGGAAGGCCTCGCGGATGAACGCGATCTCGGCCGGCGTGAACCGAACGGATATGAACTCGTAGTCGGCCATCAGGAGGCGGCTTTCAATACTGTAGCAAGTAGAGGAGCGACCGCAATCCGCAGCCCGGTTTCATCTCGGCCTCCTCAGAATGGCACAGGATCGTCGAAGTCGGCCTGCGCGCCGCCCTGCTGCTGCGGAGGCGGATCCCGGCGTTCGGCGTATCCGCCGCTGTGCCCGGCGTCGCGCCCGCTGTCGCTGTCACCGCCCGATCCGCTCCCGTCGAGCATCACCAGCTTGGCGCCGAAACCGGACAGGACGACCTCGGTGGCGTAGCGATCCTGGCCGGTCTGGTTATCCTGCCACTTCCGGGTCTGGAGCTTTCCTTCGAGGTAAACCTTCGATCCCTTCTTCAGGTATTGCTCGCAGATCTCGGCCAGCTTTTCCCAGACGACGACGCGGTGCCACTCGGTCTTTTCCCGTTGCTCGCCGGTGTTTCGGTCCTTCCAGCGCTCGGAGGTGGCGACGCTGAGGTTCGCGACCTTCCCGCCAGCCTGGGTCGTCCGGACTTCCGGATCGCGGCCCAGGTTGCCCACCAGAATCACCTTGTTGACGCTGCTCATGTTTCGTCTCCGATAATTCGCCGACTACGGCCGCGGGAGGCGAAGAACCCGATCCGGAAAGCGCGGATCGGTCAGCCGCCCGTAGCGCAGAACCTTGTCGATCAGCGTCTTGGTAAGCCTCACGTCCTCAAGGCAGTAGTCGACGACCTGCCCGATCTCGCCGAGCTGCCATTGAACCGGAGCCAGGGCGCCGTGGCCTGTCTTGCCCGGCAGCCCGTTGGCCTTCGCCGTAGCGTCCAGGCTGAAGCCGACATGCGTCGGGTACTGGAACTCAGGCCCGAGACCGACCGAGCGCCACATCTCGCGGAGCAGGTCGTAGTTGGTGGTGACCGCGAGCTCATTCGCCGCGAGCACCTTGTCGTCAAAGGACATGGAGTTGAAGCCGATCACCGGCATGGATGCCGGATCGTCGGCTAGGGCGACGAACTCGGCGAAGTTGTCTTCCATGAAGACGCGGTAGCGGCCGGTCGCGTAGTCGTAAGCACAGATCACCGAGACGCCGCAGTTCTCGTGATCCTCGAAGCCGCCGCAGTATTCGATCCCCGGTTCGCGGTCTCCGTTTCGCGGCGGAATGGCCTTGATAATTTCGATGTCG
>JAPOZD010000042.1 GCA_026706245.1 Alphaproteobacteria bacterium | reverse complement strand
CCAGGCTCTCGCGCGACGAGGTCGAGGTGATCGCCGACGCCAGCCCGATGGCGGGCTTTACCGCGCCCGGTTGGCATTGAACCGGGTCAGGTGCGGCGGGAACTTCCCTGCTGCGCCGCCGGCCCGCCGCCCGCCGCCATGCATATCGCCGGGCAGTCGCCCGAACTCCCACCAGGCAGGAAGGACACCGCGATGACCGTGAAGGACATCGAGACGCTCCGCGCCGAATCTCGGGAACGGTATTATCGTCGCACCGCCGAGCGCCGCGAAGCGGGGCTCTGCGTGCAGTGCGGCGAGCGTCCGCCTAATCCCGAGCGCAGCCAGTGCGAGCCGTGCGCGGCGAAAAAGCGGCCGGTCCACCTCGCCCGCTACCATCGCCGCACCGCCGAGCGCGTCGCGCGGGGGCTCTGCCCGAAATGCGGCAAGAGCCCGCCCGAGCCGGAGCGCAGCCAGTGCGCGCCCTGCCTGGAGAAGGACGCCGCCGCCGGGCGGGCCCGGGACGCGCGGCTCAGGGCCGCCGGCATCCCGCGCCGCGATCCGGCCAAGGAGCGCGAGTACGAGCGCGGGCGCAACCGCCGCCGGGCCGAGGACCGCCGCGCCAGGGGGCTGTGCGCCGCCTGCGGCAAGTCCCCGCCGGCGCCCGGCCGCGTGTCCTGCGAGCCGTGCCTGGAGACGCGCCGTGCGCAGGACCGCGCGAAATACGCCGCCGGCAAGGCGGCGGGCAAGCTCTACGGCGGGGCCGATCCCGAGGCTTGCCGCAAGGCCGCCCGCGCCCGCAGCCGGCGGCGGAGGAAAGCCTGGATCGAGGCCGGGCTCTGCGTCTGCTGCGGCGCGACACCGGAGGTCGAGGGCAGCACGAACTGCGACTCCTGCAAGGCGAAAAGCCGGGCCAGGGGCCGCCGCAAATACGCCGAACGGCGCGCCGCCGGGCTCTGCACCAAGTGCGGAAGCCCCGCCTTCGACGGCCTGGCCTATTGCAGCCCCTGCGCCGCCATCCGCGACGTCCAGCGTCCGCCGGAGATCAAGAACGCCCAGTCCCGGCGGCGATACGCCGAACGGCGCGCCCGCGACCGGTGCACCGACTGCGGCGCGCCGTCCCAGGGGGCATCGCGCTGCGTGCCGTGCGCGGAACGCTCGTACCACCGCTCGACATACTTCAAGGGCATCCCGATCTGGGACCCGAGCTGGACGGTGGTCGAGATCGCCACCGGCGAGGCGCTCGGCACCTTCGACAGCGAGGCCGACGTGGCGCTCTGTCTCGCCTTCGCCAAGCTGGCGCGCGACCAGGTCGAAGTAATCGCCGACATCAGCCCGATGGCGATGCACACGAGCTGGACGTGACCGGACCGCCGGCCCCGGCCGCCGAGTCGGAGAGCTGCGCCGCCGGCCCGCCGTCCGCTGCCCCCCATACGTATCGCCGGCCCGACGCCCGCCGCTCCGGCCGGCCCCACCAAAGGAGCAACCGCCAATGACCGCCTGCATCCCCGACGAGCCGACCTATTGCTTCTGTCCCCTGGCTGACGAAGAAGGCGAGCCGCCGCAGATCCGAATCTTGATCGAGGGCCTCAACTTCGCCGTCCCCACCGCGCTGGTCTGCCTCGACCGGGCCGACGGTTTTGCCGTGTGCGATTCACTCAACCGCGCCCTCGGTCTGGACCGCGATTCCTGGACCGCGCTGGCCGCGCGCTGCCTGCGCGCCGGCGCCGGCGGCATGAACAACACCCTGCACTGAAACCGCCCGGGAACGCCGCCGCGCTTTCCGGCTCGCCAACCGCCGCGCCGGTTGCGACGGGCGCGGGGCGTGACGGCGCCGGCGTCGGCACGGGGTTCGGCCGGGAGTTGGAGGGGAGCTTTCGCGGGGGCGTGTCCGGCAGGGCGGCGGGAGGGAGTCCGGTCGCCTCGATGCCTGGCGCGGCAACCGCGAAGGAGGTTTTCGCCATGTTCCAGTCCGACCATTCCACCGACCTTCCCGCCGGCAGCCTGCTGCTGGCTGAGCTGGGCATCGACCCGGCCGTCGTCCGCGAGGCGATCGAGGACGCGCGCGCGATGCGGTGCCCCGAGCGACCGGCAATCTATCCCGAGCACGGTTTCGCCGGCCTCTTCCCGGAACCGGCGGTGGGCGGCTTCGGCGAGGCGGCGCCGGACGAGCCCTGGGACCCGGCGGCGTCGCTCCCGCCGGCGTGATGGAGGTGGAGGAGGGCTTGGAGAAGGTGAGCGGCGGGGGGCCGGGGGGAGAGATCGTCCCGGCTTCCCGTCGTTCGCAAACCATCGTCAGAACCCAGAGCCATAAGGAGACAGACATGGCCTTCGGAAAGAACTACGCGGAAATCGTCGGACACCTCGGCGGCGATGCCGTCATCAACCATCTCGCCTCGGGCGGGCGCGTCGCGAAC
>JAPOZD010000020.1:18114-22912 GCA_026706245.1 Alphaproteobacteria bacterium | reverse complement strand
GGCTCCTCCCCGATCCAGCGAATGGTGCGTCCGGGTTCCGGCAGACGCGCGAGCCGGGCGACCGGGTCCGCGTCGCCGAGGGCGAGCACATGATCGAGGCTATCGTAGTCTCCGCAGGAGCGGCCGGCGGCATGCGCCCCGACGACGCGATACAGCTGCTGATCCTGTGGCCCGGGGCTGAGGACGCGCCGCCCCGGCCCGGGATCGTCATTCCCTATGATGCCGGGTATCTCGCCAGGTCCGGTTGCGTCCGCGCCGCCTGGTCCGACGAGGGACTGCGGGAGCTGGAGCTGGCCCGGCATGTGTCCGTTCCAACAGCCTTCTGCCGGCTGCCCTGCACGGAGCCGGTTCGCGGCGACCGCATCGCCTGGACCGAGACCGCCGGGGAGGATGACCAGGTCCGCACCATCGAGGCCAGGGTGACGGTACGGACCCACGACATCCTCTACGGCGGCGCCAGGCTGAAACTTGAATTTCTCGACGCCTCCGGTCCCGACGCGCCCGAGCCGGGCAGCGTGATCGAGAGGACGGTCGCCGCCGTCACCGCCCGCGGCTGCTTCCGCGCCGAGTGGGCCGACGAAGCGCGGCGCGAGCGCATCCTCAATCCGCCGAAACCTGTACAGGCGCCCCGGCAGACGCAGCAACAGGAGCAGACACAGGAGCAGCGTGTTGACCGCTCCGAAGGTGGGGGGATATCCGTGTGAAGTCGCTTGGCCCGGTCATTTCCTGCCAGACACCCTCGGCGTAACCGGTCTCGCGAGCTAGACTGGTGAAGTGATGCATGAGGCCATTCGAGAACGGCAAAACTGCAAGCGGTCGTTGGATAGACTAGCCGCACAGCGCTTGCTGTATCGACGGGTCAAGACGGTCGAGAACTGGCGGTTGGTGTTCGTTTTTCTCGTCGCGGTGATGCTGCTAATTGGCCTAGCCGTGGAAGCGGAGCCCTTCAGTCAAGGAGCGACGGTGGCTGTTGTTCTCTTCTGGTTCTTCGATCAGGTGGTGCTGGTGCGTTGTGCGGGTCAGCTGAAAGAGGAGGCGGCCGCGATACAAGAGGACTTCGACTGTTTCGTCTTAGACATGCCATGGCCCAGCTATCTTGGCGTGGTACGCCCGACGGATGATCGGGTGAAAGAGCTAATGCGCCAGGCGGGCAGTGCAGGCATGGCTGGGAAAGAACTGTCAGATTGGTGCCCGGAGAATATCCCCGAGGAGGCCATAGCGGCGCAACTGCACTGCCAGAGGATGAATTGCCGTTGGGATGGGCGGTTGCGCAGAGAGTGGATCTTTTCGGTCAGGTCTTTGGTGGGAGTATCTGTTGCAGCCGGCGTCCCGGAAGATATTGGCGTCGGCAGTAATCCGATCAAGGCAGGACCGGGCTTCTCCGCGACGGTCGTATTGGCGGTGTAGCCGGCAGGCCGTAATTCCGCCCTCCCTGTGTTTCGGGACGAACGGATCGTCACTGTTCCACCAGTGGAAATGGAAAACGATCGCCCGCGGCCGCGTGCGCGACGAAGGGGCAGTGGATCTTGCTGAAACGCAGCATCTAGAGCATGATCTGACCTGATTGAATCGTTTGGGGATTCACGGGGCGGGGGATTTGTGATTCAAGATGTCGGCCGGGATGAGGAGGCCGGCTGAGATGTCGAAAGCGCTTTCCCTTGATCTTCGCAATCGGGTTCTGTCGGCGGTATGTGGGGGCATGAGCCATAGAGCTGCGGCCTCTCGTTTTGGCGTGAGCGCGGCGAGCGTGAGCCGCTGGCGTGCGCTGGCACGCGAACAGGGAGACGCGCGCCCGAAGGCGCTTGGCGGGGACCGCCGCTCGGGGCGGATCGAGGCGCAGCGCGATGTGATCCTGGGTCTTCTTGAGGAGAGGCGGGACATCACCATTGAGGAGTTGCGCGCGGCTCTCGGGGACCGGGGCCTGGCCTTCAGCTACGGGTCGATACAGCGCTTCCTCGTGCGCCACGCCATCACGCGCAAAAAAAGACCGGCCACGCGGCGGAGCAGGATCGCCCGGACGTGCTGAGCCGACGGCTTGCCTGGCGCAACAGCCAACCCGGCCTCGACCCCGACCGGCTGGTCTTCATCGACGAGACAGGGGCCAAGACCAACGTGTCCCGCACCCATGGATGGGCCCCGCGCGGCGAACGCCTGCGCATGGCCGTCCCTCACGGACACTGGAACACGACCACCTTCGTCGCCGGGCTCACGCCGCGCGGCATGATCGCCCCCTTCGTGATCACCGGCGCCATCGACCGCGATGCCTTCGAGGCCTACGTCAAACAGGTACTCATCCCCGAACTGCGGCCCGGCGATATCGTCGTCATGGACAACCTCTCAAGCCACAAGGGACCCAACGTCCACAAGATGATCGAGGACGCCGGCGCGCAACTCCTCTTCCTGCCCCCCTTACAGTCCGGACCTCAATCCCATCGAACTTGCTTTCGCAAAGCTCAAGGCAAGGCTACGAAAAGCCGCCGAGAGAACCGTCGACGGTCTCTGGAACACCATCGGACAAATCTCCCAGACCTTCTCACCGCAAGAGTGCAAAAACTACTTCAACGCCGCCGGATACCGCGCAACATGATCGGATTCCGCTCTAAAGCGCATGGCTCTGCTCGACCTGTCCGCGGTCGAGTTCCCGCATGGGCATCGATTTTATCAGGAAGATGCCGAACACGATGGCGAGGCTGCGAATGGCGGGCATGCAATGTCTCCTCGACCTGCTTCCCGCTGCGACCGTCCGCATCGAACGATAGCCGATGCAGGTGTTGTGGCGCAGATCATTGTTCCAATAATCCCTCTATATCTGTGCGTCAGGTCAATTTCAGGTCCCAGCGCCGGATCGCCTTGAGGTGTTATCCGGTCCGCAGTCTCTGCGCCGACCGGCGTCATGGGCGGCTGATTTCATTCGACTCTGAAGGGTCAGGACCCTCTGCCCGGTAACCGGCACGCCATTCATAGCCGCAGCCGGCGGCAAATCGCTTAAATTATGACCAGTGAGTAAATATAAGGCATTTCTGAGGGTAGCTTGCCTGAAATCCGGCGTTGCCGCTCTTCAACAAAGGCGCCTGACCGGTTTCGGCACCGGGTTTGCGCGTTTTGGCACGCGGCTTGCTTCCCATGTTGCAGTGCAATCCGCACGCGGAGTCGAAACGCGATGAAGACGATAACGAGCCGCATTCGGAACATGGCGGCGGCCGGCCTCCTGGCCGGGGCGGCAATGGTCTCGGCGGCGCCGGCCACGGCCGAAACCATCAAGGTCGGAATCCTGCATTCCCTGTCGGGCACGATGGCGATCAGCGAGACGACGCTGAAGGACGCCATGCTGATGCTCATCGACGACCTCAACAAGTCCGGCGGCCTGCTCGGCAAGCAGGTGGAGCCGGTCGTGGTCGATCCGGCGTCGGACTGGCCGCTCTTCGCCGAGAAGGCGCGCGAACTGATCGAGAAGGAGAAGGTCGCCGTCGTCTTCGGCTGCTGGACCTCGGTCAGCCGCAAGTCCGTGCTGCCGGTGTTCGAGGAGTTGAACGGCCTCCTGTTCTATCCGGTGCAGTATGAGGGCGAGGAGTCCTCTCGCAATGTCTTCTACACGGGCGCGGCGCCGAACCAGCAGGCGATCCCGGCCGTCGAATACCTGATGAGCGAGGACGGCGGCGGGGCCGAGCGCTTCGCCCTGCTCGGCACCGACTATGTCTATCCGCGCACGACCAACAAGATCCTGCGCGCCTTCCTGCATTCCAGGGGGATTTCCGACGAGGACATCCTCGAGGAATACACGCCCTTCGGCCATTCCGACTGGCAGACGATCGTCTCGAAGGTCCGAGCCTTTGCGAGCGAGGGCAAGAAGACCGCCATCGTCTCGACGATCAATGGCGACGCCAATGTGCCTTTCTACAAGGAACTCGCCAACCAGGGCGTGATGGCCGAGGACCTGCCCGTCGTCGCCTTCTCCGTCGGCGAGGAAGAGCTTGCCGGCATCGACACCGCCCCGCTTGTCGGTCATCTCGCCGCGTGGAACTACTTCATGTCGGTCGAGACGCCCGAGAACGAGGCCTTCATCGAGAAGTGGCACGCCTTCATCGGGGACGAGGACCGCGTCACCAACGACCCGATGGAAGCCCACTATATCGGCTTCAGGATGTGGGTGCAGGCCGTCAACCAGGCCGGCAGCACCGATGTCGATGCGGTCCGGCAGGCCATGTACGGCCAGACCGTCACTTCCCTCACCGGCACCGAGGCGGTGATGAATGTCAACCACCACCTCTCCAAGCCGGTGCTGATCGGCGAGGTGCAGGACGACGGGCAGTTCGAGGTCGTCTGGGAGACCGACGGCCCGGTCGTTGGGGACGCCTGGTCCGACTATATCCCGGAAAGCGCCAAGCTCACCGCCGACTGGACCTATCCCTGGGTCTGCGGCAACTGCGAAAAGCCGATGTTCTGACCCGCATTGCGGCGGCTCCGGCCGCCGCAGCCTTCCCGCGACATGGGGTGTCGAGCCTTGGCGGTCCGCAACGCTGTCTTCCGTTTGGTCCTTGTCCTATTCGCCGCCGGAGTCTGCCTGGCTCCCGGCGGCGGCAGCGCGTCCGAAGGTTTCGATGCGGCGCTTGTCCTGCTGGCCGAGAAATCGGCCGGGAAGCGTCAGGCCGGCGTCGAGGCGCTGGCGGCGTCCGGGCACCCGGCCGCCGCGCCGATCCTCGCGGCCATGGTCGATGGCAGACTCTACTACCGGAAGGACGACAAGCGGCTGTTCGTCGTGGCAAAGCGGGGCCGCGAATTCGCCCTGTTCGACCCCATC
>JAPOZD010000020.1:0-18104 GCA_026706245.1 Alphaproteobacteria bacterium | reverse complement strand
GGCCGGGATGGCGCCCTCGAGATCGGTGAAGAAGGTCAAGGTCAACAACCGGCTGCGGCGCATCATCCGCAAGGCGCTGGCCGGGCTCAACCTCACTCATGCCGACCGCGCCACACGGCTCGAAGCCGCCGCCGGCCTGTTGAAGTCCGCGGACCCCGGCCTTCGTCCCGCGCTTGCGGCCGCGCTGAAGAGCGAAACCGACGGGGATGTGCGGGCCGCCATGGAGCTTGCGCTTGCAGCGGTCGATATCGGCCCGGATTCGACGCCACCGGTGCGCATTGCGGCCGCGGAACGGCTCGGCGCCAGCGAATCGCCGGAGGCGCGCGCCATTCTCGGCCGGATCGTCGGCGACGCAGAGGCCAATGCCGCCGTCAGGGACGCCGCCCGGGCCGCCCTGCAGCAGATCGGGGACCGGCTTGAGCTGTACCGCCAATTTGGCGCGGTGTTCCAGGGCATCAGCCTGGGCTCGGTGCTGCTGCTGGCGGCGGTCGGGCTGGCGATCACATTCGGCGTCATGGGCGTCATCAACATGGCGCATGGCGAGATGGTGATGGTCGGCGCCTACGCCACATTCGTGGTCCAGGAGCTGTTCCGCACCTTCGCGCCGGAATTCTTCGGCCTCTCGCTCGCTCTTGCGGTGCCGGCGGCATTCCTCGCCGCCGCGGCGCTCGGCGTCGGGCTGGAACGGTCCGTCATACGCTGGCTCTACGGGCGGCCGCTGGAAACCCTGCTCGCCACCTGGGGCGTGAGCCTCGTCATCCGCCAGGCGGTCCGGACGATCTTCGGGTCGACCAACCGGGAAGTGGGCAGCCCCGAATGGATGAGCGGCGCCATGGAGCTCGCCGGCGGCGTCGCGATCACCTACAACCGCGTCTGGATCATCCTGTTCTCGTTCGCCGTGCTGGCCGCGGTTATGGCGGTCATCCGCTACACCGCCTTCGGCCTCGAAATGCGCGCGGTGACGCAGAACCGTCCGATGGCGAACGCCATGGGCATCCGGTCGCGCAAGGTGGACTCGATGACCTTCGCGCTCGGCTCGGGCGTGGCGGGCATGGCCGGCGTGGCGCTCAGCCAGATCGACAATGTGAGCCCCAATCTGGGCCAAGCCTACATCGTCGACAGCTTCATGGTCATCGTGTTCGGCGGCGTCGGCAATCTCTGGGGGGTGCTCGTCGGCGCCATGTCGCTCGGCGTTGTCAACAAGTTCATCGAACCCTTCTCCGGCGCGGTGCTTGGCAAGATCGTCATCCTGATCGCGCTCATCCTGTTCATCCAGCGCCGTCCGCAGGGCCTATTCGCCATGCGCGGCCGGGCGGCGGAGCTCTGATCCCGTGCGGCTGCTGGACCTCAAGGGACGCATTTTCCTGGCGGCGCTGGCGGTGCTTGCGGCCGGCGCGGCGCTGCTGAACCTCGCGCTGCCGGACGGCGCGGCGCTGCATGTGCCCAACTACGCGGTTGGCCTGATCGGCAAATATCTCTGCTTCGCCCTACTTGCGCTCAGCGTCGATCTCGTCTGGGGCTTCGCCGGCATATTGAGCCTCGGCCACGGTGCCTTCTTCGCGCTGGGCGGCTATGCCATGGGCATGCACCTGATGCGCCAGGTCGGCGAACGCGGTGTTTACGGCCACCCCGAGCTTCCCGACTTCATGGTGTTCCTCGACTGGAAGGAACTCCCCTGGTACTGGCACGGCTTCGATTCGGCATGGTTCGCGCTGCCGATGTGCCTGGCCGTGCCCGGGGCGCTGGCCTTCCTGTTCGGCTGGCTCACCTTCCGCAGCCGCGTCACCGGCGTCTATCTCTCGATCATCAGCCAGGCGATGACCTTCGCCCTGATGCTCGCCTTTTTCCGCAACGACATGGGCTTCGGCGGCAATAACGGCCTGACCGACTTCAAGGACCTGTTCGGCCTCGACCTGAAGGGCACGGGCATGCGCGCCGGCCTACTGCTTGCCTCCGCCGCGGCGCTCGCCGGAGGCTACCTGCTCTGCCGCTGGATGACGGTCGGCAAGTTCGGGCGCGTGCTGGTCGCGGTCCGCGACGCCGAGCAGCGCACCCGCTTCCTCGGCTACCGGCCGGAGCACTACAAGATCCTCGCCTTCACCGTTTCGGCAATGATGGCGGGCGTGGCCGGCGCGCTCTATGTGCCGCAGGTCGGCATTATCAACCCCGGAGAATTCTCACCCGCCAACTCTATCGAGATCGTCATCTGGGTGGCGGTCGGCGGCCGGGGCACGCTGGTGGGCGCGGCGCTCGGCGCGGTGCTGGTCAACTACGCCAAGAGCTTCCTGACAGGCGCGGCCCCTGAGATGTGGCTCTTCGTGCTGGGCGGGCTGTTCGTCGCCGTCACGCTGTTCGTCCCGAGGGGCATTCTCGGCGAAATTCCGGGCCTCTGGGCCCGCTGGCGGGAGGGGCGGGGCGGCCATGGTTGAACACCCGGCGATCAGCAATGCCGCGCTTTATCTGGACGGCATCACCGTCAGTTTCGACGGCTTCAGGGCGCTCAACCGGCTCAGCCTCTATCTGGAGCCGGGCGAGCTCAGGGCCGTCATCGGGCCGAACGGGGCCGGCAAATCGACCATGATGGACGTCATCACCGGCAAGACGCGGCCGGACGAAGGGCAGGTGCTGCTGCACGGCCGCCACGACCTGACCCGCCTCGACGAGGCCGCCATCGCCGGGCTCGGCGTCGGACGCAAATTCCAGCGCCCGACCGTGTTCGAGGCGCATAGCGTGTTCGAGAACCTGGAGCTTGCCTGCCGCGCCGACCGCCGCGCCCGGCGAACCCTGTTCGCGCGCCTGTCCGGAGAGCAGCAGGCGCGCATCGAGGAGGTGCTGGACCTCATCGCGCTCCGCGAGCGGGCGGGCGACCGCGCGGGTCTCCTGAGCCACGGCCAGAAGCAGTGGCTGGAGATCGGGATGCTGCTGGCGCAGGACCCGAGCATCCTGCTGATCGACGAACCCGCCGCCGGCATGACCGATGCGGAAACCATGCGGACCGCGCGGCTGCTGAAACGGATCGCGGGGGGCGGGCGCTCCGTCATCGTGGTCGAGCACGACATGGAGTTCGTGCGCGCGCTCGATTGCCGGGTAACGGCGCTGCACGAGGGCGCGATGCTGGCCGAAGGCACGCTCGACGCTGTTTCGGCCAACGAAGCCGTGATCGAAGTCTATCTGGGGCGCTGAAGCGATGCTGAAGGTCCGCGATGCCGATCTCTATTACGGCGCCAGCCAGGCGCTGAAGGGCGTATCGCTGACGGCGCGGAAAGGCGAGGTGACCTGCGTGCTGGGCCGCAACGGCGTCGGCAAGACGAGCCTCATCCGGGGGCTTGTCGGCCATGTTCCGCTGCGCCGGGGCACGGTGGAGTGGGAGGGCGCCGACATTACGGGCCTGACGGCGGCCGACCGCGCTCGCGCGGGCCTTGCCCTGGTGCCCCAGGGGCGGGAGATCTTCCCGCTGCTCACGGTCGAGGAGAACCTGAGGACCGGCCTCGGCATGCTGCCGCGCGCTGAGCGCAAAGTGCCCGAGGACATCTTCGAGCTGTTCCCCGTGCTGCGCGACATGCTGCGCCGGCGGGGCGGCGACCTTTCCGGCGGGCAGCAGCAGCAATTGGCCATCGGCCGGGCGCTCGCCACCCGACCGCGCCTGCTGGTTCTGGACGAGCCGACCGAAGGCATTCAGCCCTCAATCATCAAGCAGATCGGCGCTGCGATTTCACAACTCGCCGGCCGGAGGGATATCGCCATCCTGCTGGTCGAACAATTTTTCGACTTTGCGCGCGGCCTTGCCGACCGGTTCGTGGTCATGGACCGGGGCGAAGTCGTCATGCGGGGCCGTCCGGGGGAACTCGATGAAGACGAGCTGCAGCGCCATCTTAGCGTCTGACCGCGCGCTCCAGCGGAGCCGCGGGCGGGCCGTGCTGCGCTTCGAGGCGCGGGACGGCGGGAGCGCTCTCGTCGAGCGCTATTCCCGCGCGCCCATGCGGATCCTGACGCCGCGTCCTGCCAACGGTGTGCCGGAAGCGGTGCTCGCGAACCTGGCGGGCGGCATCGCGGGCGGCGACCGGTGCGAGGTCGGGGTGGCGGCCGGGCCGGGGGCGGAGGCTGTCGTGTCTGGCCAGGCGGCCGAGAAGGTGTATCGCGCTATCGACGCGCCGGCGGAGTGGGTAACGCGGCTCACCCTCGGGCCGGGCGCCGTTCTGGAGTGGCTGCCGCAGGAAACGATCCTGTTCGACGGCGCAAGGCTCAGGCGCCGGATCGAAGTGGACATGGCGGGCGATGCGCAGCTTCTGGCGGTCGAGACGCTGGTGTTCGGCCGCGCGGCGCATGGCGAGCGGATGACGAAGGGCCGCCTCGCCGACCGCTGGCGGATCGACCGGGACGGCCGGCCCGTCTGGCGGGATGCGCTTCGCATCGGCAGCGGCGCGTTCGAGGCTGCGGCCGCGTCGGAGGCCGGTCTTCGCGGTGCATGCGTGTCGGCGGTGCTGATCTATGCCGCGCCTGATGCGCCGGAGCGCCTGGAGGAGCTCCGCCGGCTGCTGGCGGACATGTCGGTATTCGCGGGTGCAAGCGCGGTCCGGGGACTGGTGGCGGTGCGGTTCCTCGCCCGCGAGGGCGGCGCGTTCAAGCGCGAACTCGCGGAACTGCTGGGACTGTTCCGCGCGTCCGCATTCGGCCGTCCGGCGCTCGCGCCGCGCGTCTGGCTCTGTTGAAGGAGAACGGTTTTCTCATGCGTCTTACCCCGCGGGAAAAGGACAAGCTGCTGGTCGCCATGGCCGCCATCGTCGCCCGCCGCCGGCTGGAGCGTGGCGTCCGGCTCAACCACCCGGAAGCCGTCGCCCTCATTTCCGACTTCGTCGTAGAGGGCGCGCGGGACGGGCGGCGCGTCGCCGAGCTGATGGAAGCCGGCGCGCATGTCGTCTCGCGGGAGCAGGTGATGGAGGGCGTGGCCGAGATGATCCACGACGTACAGGTGGAGGCGACCTTCCCCGACGGGGTGAAGCTGGTCACCGTCCACAACCCGATCCGCTGAGGGGGATGCGATGGTTCCGGGCGAAATCCTGACTGCCGAGGGCGAGCTCCTGCTCAACCGGGGCCTCGAGACCAGGGAGATCGAGGTCGCGAACAGCGGCGACCGGCCGGTCCAGGTCGGCAGCCACTTCCATTTCTTCGAGGTCAATCCGGCGCTGCAGTTCGACCGCGAACAGGCGCGGGGATGGCGCCTCGACATCCCCGCCGGCACGGCCATGCGTTTCGAGCCGGGCCAGACGCGGCTTGCGCCGCTGGTTCCCTATGGCGGCGTCCGGCGCGTCGTCGGCTTCAACGCGCGGGTCATGGGCCCACTCGACGGGGAGAGCTGACATGGCCTATGCGATCCCCAGGCGCGACTATGCGGACATGTTCGGGCCGACCGTGGGCGACCGGGTCCGCCTTGCCGACACCGAACTCCTCATCGAGGTCGAGCGGGACTTCACCGCCTATGGCGACGAGGTGAAATTCGGCGGCGGCAAGGTCATCCGCGACGGCATGGGCCAGTCCCAGGCCACAAGGGCCGAGGGCGCGGCCGATACGGTGGTGACCAACGCGCTGATCCTCGACCACTGGGGCGTCGTCAAAGCCGATATTGGCATCCGCGACGGGCGCATCCAGGCCGTCGGCAAGGCGGGAAACCCCGATATCCAGGACGGCGTGGACATCGTCATCGGACCCGGCACCGAGATCGTCGCCGGCGAGGGCAAGATCGTCACCGCGGGCGGCTTCGACTGCCATATCCACTTCATCTGCCCGCAGCAGATCGAGGAGGCACTGACATCCGGCATCACGACGATGATGGGCGGCGGCACCGGCCCCGCCACCGGCACAAACGCCACCACCTGCACGCCGGGCCCCTGGCACCTGCAGCGGATGATCGAGGCCGCCGACGGCTTCGCCATGAACCTCGGCTTCGCCGGCAAGGGCAATGCAAGCCTGCCGGCCGCGCTGGAGGAGCAAGTGCGGGCCGGCGCCTGCGCACTGAAGCTCCACGAGGACTGGGGCACGACGCCGGCCGCCATCGACACCTGCCTCGGCGTCGCCGACGCGATGGACGTCCAGGTGATGATCCACACCGACACGCTTAACGAGTCCGGCTTCGTCGAGCACACCGTCGCCGCCTTCAAGGACCGGACGATCCATGCTTTCCACACGGAAGGGGCGGGCGGCGGCCATGCGCCGGACATCATCAAGGTCTGCGGGCTCCCCAATGTGCTGCCCTCCTCGACCAACCCGACCCGCCCCTACACCGTGAACACGGTGGACGAACATCTCGACATGCTCATGGTCTGCCACCACCTAGACCCGCGCATCGCCGAGGACGTGGCCTTCGCCGAGAGCCGCATCCGCAAGGAGACCATCGCGGCCGAGGACATCCTGCACGACATGGGGGCGTTCTCGATCATCGCATCGGACAGCCAGGCGATGGGCCGGGTCGGCGAGGTGCCGATCCGCACCTGGCAGACGGCCGACAAGATGAAGCGCCAGTTCGGACGGCTGGAGGGCGAAAGCGGCGAAAACGACAATCTGCGCGCCCGGCGCTATATCGCCAAATACACCATCAACCCCGCCATCGCGCACGGCATGGCGGACCATATCGGCTCGGTAGAGGCGGGCAAGATTGCAGACCTCGTCATCTGGTCGCCAGCCTTCTTCGGCGTGAAACCGGACCTGGTGGTGAAGGGGGGCATGATCGCGGCAGCCGTCATGGGAGACCCCAACGCCTCCATCCCGACGCCGCAGCCCGAGCATTTCCGCCCGATGTTCGCAGGCTTCGGGCGGGCGCGGCCGGCGACCTCCGTCACCTTCGTCAGCGAAGCCGGCCTCGATACCGGCTACGATACCGCCCGGCGGCTTGAGCCGGTGCGGCGCACAAGAACCATTGGAAAGGGGAACATGGTGCTGAACGACCTCATGCCCGATATCGAGGTCGATCCCGAAACCTACGAGGTACGCGCGGGCGGGGCGTTGCTTACCTGCGAGCCGGCGGAAGTGCTGTCCATGGCGCAGCGCTACTTCCTGTTCTAGGACGATGCGGCGCGCTGTCGAACACCGCCCGCGCGGCCGCTGGCCGGAGCACGAGGCGGCCGGGCGCGTGAGCCTCGCCTTCGACGACCGGCACCGCCGCCGGCTCAGGCTGGAGACGGTCGCGGGCGAGGCGCTCCTGCTCGACCTGCCGAAGGCGGTCGCGATGGCGGAAGGGGACGGGCTGCGCTGCGCCGACGGCGCCTGGATCGTGGTCGCTGCGCGGCCGGAGCCGGTCCTGCGGATTGCCGCCGCCGCACCGGAGCTGGCGGCCAGGCTGGCCTGGCATCTCGGCAACCGGCACACGCCGGCGGAAATCCGTGCGGATGCGATCCTGATCCGCCCCGACCATGTGCTGGCAGACATGCTGCGAAATCTCGGCGGCGAGGTGACAGAGACGGTCGAGCCCTTCCAGCCCGAGGGCGGCGCCTATTCCGGCCACGGCCACGATCATGAGCACGGCCATGGTCACAGCCACGGGCATGAGCACCCATGACCGGCCCGGGCGACCTCCTGCGGCTCCAGGCCTGGTTCTCGCCCGCCTTCCCGGTCGGCGGCTTCGCCTACAGCCACGGCCTCGAAGCGGGGGTCGAAGCGGGCACGGTCCACGACCGGCAGAGTCTGGCCGACTGGACCGAATGGCTGCTCCTGCACGGCGCGGGGCAATTGGACGGGGTGTTCTTCGCCGCCGCGCACAGGGCTGCGCCGGACGCCGTCGCGGCGGCCGCGCTTGCAGATGAAGTCCGCGCCTGGACCGGAACCGCCGAGTTCGCGCTCGAGTCCGAGCGTCAGGGCGAAGCCTTCCTGAACACGATTCGCGCCGCGTGGCCCCACCCGGCCACCGATATGCTCGCCGAACTGCTGGAGGAGCGCCCGCCGCTATCCGCGGCCGCCGGTTTCGGGTCCTCCGTGCATGGCGTCGCGCTGGAGCCGGCGCTCATCTGCTACCTGCACGCCTTCGCTGCGATGATCGTCTCGGCTGGGGTCCGGCTCGTGCCGCTCGGCCAGACCGACGGCCAGAAGATCGCGGCCGCCCTGGAGCCTGCAGTTCTCGAGGCTGCGGCGCTTGCCGCCGCGACGCCGCCGGAGGAAGCCGGCGCAGCGGCCCCCGCGGCCGATATCTACTCCATGCGCCACGAAACCCAGTATTCAAGGATCTTCAGATCATGACCCTCCCCTCTCCCCACGGACCGCTGCGCGTCGGCATCGGCGGGCCGGTCGGCTCCGGCAAGACGGCGCTTGCCGAAGCGCTCTGCAAGAGCCTGCGCGACCGCCACGACCTGTTCGTCATCACCAACGATATCTACACCAAGGAGGACCAGCGCATCCTGACCGAGGCGGGCGCGCTTCCGGCGGAGCGGATCGAGGGCGTGGAGACGGGCGGCTGCCCGCATACCGCGATCCGCGAGGACGCCTCGATCAACCTCTCCGCGATTGCCGACATGTGCAGCCGCTTTCCTTCCGCCGAGCTCTGCCTGATCGAGTCGGGCGGCGACAATCTCGCGGCCACCTTCAGCCCGGAATTGGCCGACATCACCATCTATGTGATCGACGTGGCGGCCGGCGAGAAGATCCCGCGCAAGGGCGGGCCGGGGATCACGCGCTCCGACCTCCTGGTCATCAACAAGATCGATCTCGCCCCGCTCGTCGGCGCGAACCTCGATGTCATGCGCGCGGACACGGAACGCATGCGCGGCGGCCGTCCCTGGGTGTTCACCAACCTCAAGACCGGCGAGGGCCTCTCCGACGTGGTCGGGTTCATCAGCGCCGCCGGCGGACTCGGAGACTGAGCGCCCCGACGGTTGTCCGGTATGGAATTTGCCGCTGACGCCAAAGGAGGTCGATTACGGAAGAGTGCTATCCCGGATTTCTCATGGTGCAAGGAGCTTCTGTAACCGCCCAGGAAGTATCGTTTGAGCGGGAGTTGACGGGTTGGTCGAAAAATGAGTTGACCTGCCCATGGGTGTCGACCGCTCCGAAGGCGGCGGACCGGGCATGTGAAGGCATGTATTGTAACCGGGTGCCCCACTTTCCGACTGAGGCTCTGATTTGAGTTTCACCATGGTGGGCGTTGCCGAGATTCTCACTGAGGCGGGAGTGAAGAGGTATCGTCGCTGGCCGGATGAACGGAAGGCACGGATCGTCGCCGAGACATTGGAGGCGGGAGCGACGGCGTGTTCGTATAACCGAGTGAATTATTCAGAAGAAACAAGGGCGACCCGGGCATGATCCCGCTCTCCGACGCCACATTGAACGACCTGCCGGAAACGGTTGCCCGGCCGGTCTATGACCGGGCGGCCCTGACCCCGGGGATCGTCCATATCGGGCTCGGCAACTTCCACCGCGCGCACCAGGCTTGGTATCTGCACCGGCTGTTCCAGCTCGGCCTCGACCGTGACTGGGCAATCGTCGGGGCCGGAGTCCGTCAATACGATGCGCTCCAGCGCGAGAAACTCTTGAGGCAGGACTGCCTGTCGACGCTGATCGAACTCGACCCGTCCGGCGAGTCGGCGGAGGTGGCCGGCGCGATGATCGACTATCTGCCAGTCGAATCAGGCAACGTTGCCCTAATCCGCCAAATGGCCGACCCCGCAATCCGGATCGTCTCACTGACGGTGACCGAGAGCGGATACTATGTCGATCCCGCAACAAAGGGCTTCGACGAGACGCATGCCGACATCCGGCACGACATAGCATTCCCGGACCGCCCGCGAACGGCGTTCGGCGCGATGGTTGCGGCGCTCAGGCTCAGGCGCGAGGAGGGCATTAACCCGTTCACCGGCCAGAGCTGCGACAATCTCGTCGGCAACGGCGCTGCGCTGCGCCAAGCTGTGGTCTCGCTCGCACAGGCGTCCGATCCCGGCCTTGCCGCGTGGATCGACGCGAACTGCTCGTTTCCGAACTCGATGGTCGATTGCATCGTACCGCGAACCGGACCGGAGGAGCTGGCGCTTTCGCAGGCATTCGGCATCGACGACGCGGTTCCCGTCACGCACGAGAACTTCCGCCAGTGGGTCATCGAGGACGATTTCCGCGCCGGGCGTCCGGACTGGGAGCGCGTGGGCGCCACTTTCTCGGACAGGGTCCACGATTACGAGGCGATGAAGATCCGCATCCTCAACGGGGGACACCAGATCGTTTCGAACGTGGGCGAACTCCTGTCTATCGAAACCATATCGGATTGCATGGCCGAGCCTTTGCTTCGCACCTTCTTTCGCAAGGTGCAGCGCGACGAGATTGCGCCTCATGTCAAACCGGTTCCCGGCTTCACCCCGGACGAATACATGGACTTGATTGACCGCCGCTTTTCGAACCCCGCTATCGGCGACACGGTGCGGCGCGTCGCCTTCGACGGATCGTCACGCCACCCGGGCTTCGTGCTGCCGAGCGTTCGTGACGGCCTCAGGACCGGCGCGCCGGTCGAGGGGCTTGCGCTGGTCGAGGCGCTCTGGGCGCGCATGTGTGCGGGGACGCGCGAGAATGGCTCCGCAATCGAGCCGAACGACCCGCACTGGGACGCGCTTCGCTCCGCCGCGAACGCAGCGCGGGCTGATCCGCGCGCCTGGCTGGCGCAACACCGCTTCTACGGCGACCTGGCAGAGGCGCCGCGTTTCGCCGGGGCGTTCGGGCGCTGGCTCGACAAGGTCTGGTCGAGCGGCTGCAAAGCCGCCTTGCAGGCCTACATCGCCCCGTAGGGCTCGGGTCGATTTCCATTCGAGCCGCCTCAGGCGATCCTCAGACCCTGGCTGTCGAACCGGTAGATGTGCCCCGCATCCGGGGTCAGATAGATCGTGTCGCCGTGGTGCATATCCACTTCACCGCCCGACCGCACGGTGATCGGGTCGGCATAACCTTCCATGTGGACATGGAAGAACGTGTCCGAGCCGAGATGCTCCGATACGCCTACACGACCCTTCCACGCGCCTTTGTCCGGCGACGGCGCAATGTGCTCGGGCCGGATGCCGATCGTTTGCGCGTCGAGTTTCTCCGCCTCCGGCCCTTCCAGAAAGTTCATCTTGGGAGAGCCGATGAAACCCGCCACGAACCTGTTCCGGGGCGAACGATAGAGTTCCAGCGGTGAGCCCACCTGCTCGATCCTCCCGGCCTGCAGGACGACGATCTTGTCGGCCATGGTCATCGCCTCGACCTGGTCGTGGGTGACATAGATCATCGTGGTCTCAAGGCGCTTGTGCAGCTCGCTGATCTCTAGGCGCATGCCCACTCGCAGCGCCGCGTCCAGGTTCGAGAGGGGTTCGTCGAAGAGGAAGGCCGCAGGCTCGCGAACGATGGCGCGACCGATGGCGACTCGCTGGCGCTGACCGCCCGAAAGCTGTCCCGGCCGGCGGTCGAGATAGTCGGTCAGGTTCAGGACCGCGGCCGCCTGTTCGACGCGCCGGTCCTGCTCGGCCTTGTCCAGCTTCGCCATCCGAAGAGGAAAGCTGATGTTCTTGCGGACCGTCATGTGCGGATAGAGCGCGTAGGACTGGAACACCATCGCGAGGCCGCGTCTGGCCGGCGGCACCGATGTAGCGTCCTCCCCATCGATCCGGATCGTGCCTCCGGTAACGTCCTCAAGCCCCGCAATCAACCGAAGGAGCGTGGACTTGCCGCAACCGGACGGGCCGACGAAGACGACGAACTCGCCGTCTTCGATCTCGAGGTCGAGAGGTGGAATGACCTTCACGTCGCCGAAGGACTTTTCCACCTTGTCGAGAACGATGCGTCCCATAGCTTTGTCCTCACTTCACCGCGCCGAAGGTCAGGCCGCGGACGAGTTGTTTCTGGCTGAACCATCCAAGGATGAGGATCGGCGCGATGGCCATGGTCGAGGCGGCGCTCAGCTTGGCGTAGAACAGGCCCTCGGGGCTTGAATAGCTGGCGATGAAGGCCGTGAGCGGGCCGGCCTTGGCCGCGGTCAGGTTCAGCGTCCAGAATGCCTCGTTCCAGGCCAGGATGAAATTCAGAAGAAGGGTAGAGGCGATGCCCGGAACGGCCATGGGCGTCAGCACGTAGAGAATCTCGTTCCTGAGCGATGCGCCGTCCATCCGCGCCGCTTCCAGGATCTCGCCAGGGATTTCCCTGAAATAGGTGTAGAGCATCCAGACGATGATCGGCAGGTTTATCAGCATCATCACGAGGACGAGGCCGGCGCGCGTGTCGAGGAGCCCGAGCTCGATGAAGATCAGGTAGATCGGATAGAGGGCGCCCACCGCCGGCAGCATTTTGGTCGACAGCATCCAGAGCAGGACGTCCTTGGTCCGCCTCGACGGTACGAAGGCCATGGACCATGCGGCGGGAACGGCGACGACGATTCCGACAAGCGTAGAGACGCCGGCGATGATCACCGAATTCCACAGGAAGCGCATATAGTCGGACCGCTCCTGGACAACCGAGTAATTCTCCAGGGTCCAGTTGAAGAAGAGAAAGACCGGCGGGTCGGCGATCGCCTCGGCCTCGGTCTTGAAACTTGTCAGGATCGTCCAGAGAACCGGGAAGAAGATCAACAGGCCGATTGCCCAGGCGACGGCGGTGTTGACGGTCTTGCGCTGGTTCGTGACAGCTCGGGCCATAGCTATTGCTCCTCACGAATCCAGGTTCTTGCCGACGATGCGCATGAGGAAGAGCGCCACGATATTGGCGAGAATGATCGCATAGACGCCGCCTGCCGACCCAAGCCCCACATTCTGGCTCTCCAGCACGCGCTGGAAGATCAGGTAGGTCAGCGTGCGGGTTCCGAAAGAGCCCTGCGTGGTGACGAAGATTTCGGCAAAGATCGACAGGAGGAAGATCGTCTGAATCAGAATGACGATCGTGATGGCCTGACTGAGGTGCGGGAGGATGATGTGGCCGAACCGTGACAGCGGAGCGGCGCCGTCCATCTCCGCCGCTTCCAGCTGCTCGCTGTCGAGCGACTGAATCGCCGTCAGCAGGATCAGCGTTGCGAAGGGCAGCCATTGCCAGGACACGATAAGGATGATGGATAGGAGCGAAGCTTGGCTGAGCCACTCCAGCGGCGCCAGGCCGAAGAACTTCCAGAGATGCGCAAACAGCCCGTTTACGGGGTCCATGAACATGTTCTTCCAGACCAGCGCGGAAACCGTCGGCATCACGAAGAACGGCGCGATAACCAGAATCCGGACGACGCCCTGCCCCCACATGGGCTGATCCAGCAGGAGCGCCAGCAGCACTCCCAGAACCACCGTGACCACGAGCACGCCGCCCACGATGACGAGCGTGGTCTGCACGCTCGGCCAGAAGGAGCTCGACGTGACGAAGCGGATGTAATTGTCGAAGCCGACCCATCCCAGGTCGCCGCCGCGAAGTGGCAGGTAGCGTTTGAACGAGAAGTAGAGCGTCATGGTAAGCGGCACCAGCATCCAGACGAGGAGCAGGAAGACCGCGGGCGCCATCATCGCTCGGGCGGCGGATCTGGAATGCTGGGTAGCCACGACGCATCTCCTTCCGGACCGGACCGGGATAAACCGGAGACGATTGCCGCGCCGGAGGGAGACCGGTGCCGCCCTCCGGCGCGGCGGTTGGCTGGAAAGACCTGCCTATTCTTGTCTTCGGCCTTTCGGGTTGGCGGAACTCCGCGACCTTTCGGTCGACAGGGGTTTGTGGGCGGAATCGCTAGTAGCCGGCGGCTTCCATTTCGTCGGCCGTCAGGGCCTGCGCCTTCTCGAGCGCCTCGGCGACGGTCTGCTGGCCGGCGAGCGCGGCCGAGAACTCCTGCCCCACCTGCGTGGCGATTCCCGCAAATTCCGGGATCGCGACAAACTGCACGCCGGTATAGGGCACCGGATCGACGGTCGGCTGCTTGGGGTCGGCCGCGTTGATCGAATTCAGCGTCATCCGGGCGAACGGTGCCGCCTCAAGGTAGGCTGCGTTCTCGTAGAGCGAGGTCCGCGTGCCCGGCGGAACGTTGGCCCAGCCTTCCTTCGACGCTACCAGTTCAGTGTAGCCCTTGCCGGTCGCCCAGGTGATGAACTTCTTCGCCGCATCCGTGGCGTCCGAGCCCGCCGGGATCGCCAACGACCACGCCCAGAGCCAGTTTCCGCGCTTGCCGAGCCCATTGTCCGGCGCCAGAGCGAAGCCGACGCTATCGGCTACGGTCGAGTCCTTCGGATTGGTCACGAAGGAGGCCGCCACGGTCGCGTCGATCCACATGCCGCACTTGCCCTGCTGGAACAGCGACAGATTTTCATTGAACCCGTTGGTCGAGGCGCCCGGAGGACCGTAGTTGGTCATAAGGTCCATGTAGAAGTTAAGCGTGTTGGCCCAGGCCTCGCTGTCGAACTGGGGCTTCCAGTCCTCGTCGAACCAGCGCGCGCCGAAAGAATTTGAGGTGGCGGTCAGGAACGCCATGTTCTCGCCCCAGCCGGCCTTGCCGCGCAGGCAGACGCCGTAGATTTCCCCGTCCTTGTCGGTCATCGCCGCCGCGGCTTCCTTGATGAAGGCCCAGGTCGGCGCATCCGGCATTTCCAGGCCGGCCTTTTCCATCAGGTCGGTCCGGTACATCACCATGGAGCTCTCGCCGTAGAACGGCGCGGCGTAGAGTTCGCCATCGACGGTCAGGCCGGAGCGGATGGCCGGCAGAAGGTCGTCGACATCCCATTCCGCCGGCAGGTCGTTCAGCGAGACGAGCCAGCCGTTGTTGCCCCAGATCGGAACCTCGTAGGTGCCGATGGTCAGAACGTCGAACTGGCCGCCCTTCGCGGCGATGTCCTGGGTAACGCGCTGGCGCAGAACGTTTTCTTCCAGCGTCACCCATTCGAGCTCGATATCGGGGTGCCGGGACGTGAAGTCCTCCGTCAGCCCCTGCATGCGGATCATGTCGCCGTTGTTGACGGTCGCAATGGTGACGGTCGTGGCGTGCGAGTCGGCGTAGGCTCCGGTCGCCGCCAGAAGCGCGGCCGCGCCGGCCGCACAGATTATGGTCTTCAACCGCATCCGGTTTCTCTCCCGTGATTGTCCCAAGTTTCCCAATCTGATTGACTAAATGACGCATGTGGGAGCGAGTCAAGAGCAATTTAGGCTAGCCGCCTGCACGGTGCTCATGCCGCGTCTCCCGCTGCTCCTGTCGGCTCCGGCCTTCCCGTATCGGCCGGGGACCGGGGGGTGGCCGCTTTTGGGCCTCCCGCGGCCTTCACCAGCAACTCTGTGTCCGGGGAGAACCGTCCGATCAGGGGTAGCAGCGCAGCGCCGAGGACCCGCGCCTGCGGCCCGACGGAGCCTGTCGCGATCTCGATGGGCGAAAGGCCGGTGCGGTCGAACCGGGCGTATGCGCGGCTCACGCCCTCAACCACGCGGAGGCGCCAGTCTGGGCGGAGAAGCCCGTCTATGACCACCTCTTCGAAGTCCACCACGCTCATCGCCGACACGACGGCGCGGGCGAGGGCGGCGACCGCGCGCTGCAGCCAGGCGTCGAAGATGGCCTCGGCGTCCGCGGTGACTTGTGGACTCAGCATCTCGGACGCTTCGAATCCGCCCGCTGCCAGCGCCCGCTCCAGATCGATCACCGACGCCTGGTGGATGAGTTGATGGGGCTGTCCGCCGCCGCCGGTCCCGTCCATCGGCATCGAGCCGAGCGCTCCCGCATTGAACTGCCGGCCCCGGTAGAGCCGGCCGTCGATGACGACCCCGCCGCCGACGAAGGTGCCGAGATAGATATAGAGCGCGCTGCCCCGGTCGATCCCGTTGCCGGCGATCATCTCCGCGGCGCAGGCGGCGGTGGCGTCGTTGTAGAGCGACACCGGCAGACCGGTTGCGGTTTCTAGCTCGGCGGCGACATCGATCTCGCGCCATGCCGCGATCGCCTCGCGTTCCAGACCGAGCACGTCAGACCATTCATACATGACCCAGGGCATGGCGACGCCGAGGCCGACGATCCGGCCGCGCAGACGGCGTTTCAGGGAGCCGACGAGTTCCAGGGCCGTCTCTTTCGCGAGGGCCATCGTCTGCGCCGGAAGCGGGGCCGGATAGGGCGCGGACCGGGACGCGACAGCAGCGCCGCTGAAATCGACCAGGAGGGCCTCGAGGCTGCGGCGGCCGATCTTGACGCCCAGGGAAAAGGCCCCTTCGGGATTGAGCGCGACCGGCGTAATGGGCTTTCCGACCCGCCCGCGCACTTTCTCGCGCTTGACGAGGAGCCCGTCGTCGAGCAGGGAGTTCACTATCACTGTGGCGGCTTGGCCGCTGAGCCCGGTCGTGCGCGCGATTTCAGCTTTCGACAGGGCGCCCGCCTGCCTGATTGCGGCGATCATCAGACGCTCGTTATAGGCCCTGAGGCCGGTGGACTCTCCGCCTCGCATCCCGTCCTGGTTCCCTCGCGACTATGGGGCCGTGCAGATGCAGCCGCAAATTCAAACATATTCCCGCGAGTTCACATAGCGGCGCGATTTCACACAATGGACGGCCCGCAGCGCATGCCGCAGCCCGGACGGGTCATCCGGTTCGGAGCGCCGGCAGGTCGGGGCGACGGGGCAGGTCGGCGCCGCGGCGCGTGCAGGTGACGGCCGCCGCCTCCGTGGCGAAGGCGACGACCCCGCGGCATTCCTCAAGCGACAACTGCGCGAGACCCTGCTTCGTCGCCTTGCCGAGCGCGTCCAGGCCTGAGAGCAGCCCGGCCTGGAAGCTGTCGCCGGCGCCGACCGTATCGACGACCTCGACCGTGCGGCCCGGCGCCTCGAAGACTTCGCCCCGGAGGGAAACCAGGGCCCCCTCGCCGCCGCGGGTAACCACGACAAGTTGCACGCCCCGGACGCTCCAACGACCGGCCACGCTGTCGATCCCGTCGCCGGGAAACAGCAATTCGAGCTCTTCGTCGCTTACCTTGATAAGGTCCGCGATCGCCGAGAATGCCTCGACCCGTCGGTGCCACCGGCCCATATCCGGTTCCACCGTCAGGCGGAGATTGGGATCGAGCGAGATGAGCTTCCGGCCACGATGGCGCCGGGCGAACCCCAGCAGTGAGGTGCCGGTAGGCTCGACCACCAGCGAGTAGGAACCGAAATGAATGGCCGTTACCGACTGCTGCAGATCGGGCAAATCCGTTTCGCCGATTGAGCAGTCGGCAGCGTCGTGGCCGTAAAAGCTGTAGTGCGGAATGCCTCCGGCATCGAGGCCGACAAGCGCCAGCGTCGTCGGGTTCTGCTTGCTGACGATATCTGCCGTATCCACGCCCTCTTCCTGGAGCGTCCGTTTGAGCCGGCGTCCCAGCGGATCCGTGGACAGGCCGGTAAGGAGTGCCGCCTCGCAGCCCAGGCGCGAGAGACCGACGGCGACATTGAAGGGCGAGCCGCCGACGCGCGCATCGAAGACAAAGCCCGTATCCGTTGCTGTAGAAGGAAAAAGGTCGAAGAGCGCCTCGCCACAGCTCAGAATCATATCAATCTGCCGTATTCCGTGACCAATGGAGCTTCAGCATACAAGAACGAACGAGTGAAACGATGAAAGCCCCAGGCTGGCTTGTCGAGCTTGGTGCCACGCAACGGTGTTGTTCAGCGTGATTGTTGAACGCCGATCAGCATGCCAAGCCGCCGTGACCGCTGCGAGTAGCGGAGGTCGGCAGGATGTCACGGAATAACACTCGACCACATGGTCTATCCGCCACCCGCGAAGCCAGCAGATTTTGGCACAAATCTCATAGAGGCAAGATCAACCGAGCAGCGGCGTCTCGCTCTCCATCCATCTGCGGAACTGCCGTTCGATCGCCGGCGCGTGGTCGGCGCCGAATGCCTCCGCCAGCAGCGGCCCGAGCTCGTCCTCCCGGCCTTGCCGGACCATGTCGCGCAGCACCGTCATGAGCAGCAGCTCCACCGATTGCCGGAGCCGTTCGATGGAGTTCCCGCGCGGGCCTGCCGCCGCCAAGGTGGTTTCCGCCATGCGGGCGACCCGGTCGAACAGAAGCCGCTGCTCCGCCTCGGAAAGAACAAGAGCCGGCTCGGACAACGCCTTCGGGTCGAGTTCGACATTCAGCCCTGCGGAAATCATGTGTTCGTTGATCGAAACGCCGCGCCGCTCCGCAATCTCCCGGCTTCGCTCCCAGTCCA
>JAPOZD010000091.1 GCA_026706245.1 Alphaproteobacteria bacterium | reverse complement strand
CTGGATCGCCAAGTATCTCTACCGGGTGGACAGTCTGGGCGAACTGGTCGGCAAGGGCGTGTTCGCGCCGGCCGAGCTGGCGGCTTTTCTCAAGGCAGAGCGCTTCCTCTCGACCGTCCGCTGTCATCTGCATTACCTGGCCGGGCGGGCCGAGGAGCGGCTGACCTTCGACCTCCAGCAGGAGATCGCCGCGCGGCTCGGCTACCGCAGCCGCGCCGGCGCGCGTCCCGTCGAGCGCTTCATGAAGCACTATTACCTGGAGGCGAAGAAGGTGGGCGACCTGACGCGCATCTTCTGCGCCGCGCTGGAGGACGAGCACCGGCGCCGGCCGCTGATTTCCATCTCGCGGCTCTTGACCCGCGACCGGCAGATGGGCCCGTTCACCGCCGAAGGCGGCTGGATCACGCTTACCGAGGAAAGCGCCTTCGAGGACGACCCGGCCGCCATGCTGCAGCTCTTCCACGAAGCCCAGCAACACGAACTCGACATCCATCCGGCGGCGCTCAGGCAGGTGACCCGGAACCTGCACCGGATCGATTCGGGCTTCCACCGCCGGCCGGAAGCGGCATCGCTCTTCCTGGACATGATGACCTCGGAGAAGGCGCCGGACGTCACGCTCCGGCGGATGAACGAGGCGGGGCTGCTCGGCCGCCTCATCCCCGTGTTCGGGCGGGTCGTGGCGCAGATGCAATACGACATGTACCACACCTACACGGTGGACGAGCACACCATCCGGGCCATCGGCATCCTGCACCGCATCGAACAGGGCGAAATGCGGGACGAGACGCCGGTCGCCTCCGAGGTCGTCCACAAGGTGCTGTCGCGCCGGGCGCTCTATCTCGCGGTCTTCATGCACGACATCGCCAAGGGGCGCGGCGGCGACCATTCGGTGCTGGGGGCGGAGGACGCGCTCCGGCTCGGGCCGGAGCTCGGCCTCACCGACGAGGAGACCGAAACCGTCTCATGGCTGGTTCGCCATCATCTCGCCATGAGCGCGGCCGCCTTTAAGCTCGACCTCAACGACGCGCGCGCCATCGCCGATTTCGCGGACCTTGTGCAGTCTCCGGAACGGCTGAGGCTGCTGCTGGTGCTGACCGTGGCGGATATCCGCGCGGTCGGCCCCAATGTCTGGAATGCATGGAAGGCCGCATTGCTGCGCGAGCTCTATTTCAAGACCGAGGAGCTGCTGACCGGCGGCGATGTCCGCCTCGCCGCCGCCGCGCGGGTGCGCGAGGCGCAGGACGAACTGCGCGCCGCCCTGCCCGGCTGGCCGGACGAGGTCTTCGCCGCCTTCGCCGACGCCGCGCCCGCGAGCTACTGGCTCGCCTGGGACCTGGACACGCTGGTGCATCACGCCGGCATGATCGCGGAGGTCCGCGACGATCCCGCAGCGCTTTCCGTGAAGGCCCGCATCGACGAGAGCCGGGCGGTCACCGAAGTCGTGTTCTGCGCGCATGACCATCCGGGCCTGTTCGCGCGTTTCGCAGGCGCGCTGGCGGCATCGGGGATGAGCGTCGTCGAGGCCCGGGTGTTCACCTTTACGGACGGCATCGCGATAGACACCTTCCAGGTCCAGGACCCCGAAGGGCATGCGGTTACCGGCGCGCGCCAGTTGCAGGCGCTGGAGCGCCGGGTGCGCGAGGCGCTGGGCGGCGAGATCGACCTCCGGCGCGAGGTCCGGCGCCGGCGGTCCTGGCCCTCGCGCACCGCCGTGTTCACCGTGCCGCCGCGCGTGCTGATCGACAACCGCGCCTCCGCCACCCACACCGTGATCGAGGTCAACGGACGCGACCGGCCGGGCTTCCTGTTCGACGTGGCCCGCGCGCTTTCGGACCTCAGCCTCCGGATCACCACGGCGCGCATCGCCACCTATGGCGAACGGGTGGTCGACGTGTTCTATGTCAAGGATGTGTTCGGGCTGAAAGTCGTCCATGACGGCAAGCTCGCCCGCGTGCATGAAAGCTTGCTGCAGGCGGTCGCAGGCCCGGACGAAACCGGCTGAGGGCCAGTGTCCCGATCGAGAACCCCGAGTGCTGTTGTGCCGCGTCCGCTCCCGTCGCGTCCTCTTCCCGTCATGCCCCCGTATCGTCATGCCCGGACTTGTTCCGGGCATCCATGCGGCCGTCCGGCAGAAGCGGTGGAGGGAGATGCCCGGAACAAGTCCGGGCATGACGGAGGGAGGGCGTCCGACCGTGACAGCCTACCGAATTCACACATCTCTGCCCGGTGGCGCGGCGTTGCATTACCCCAACCGTCGCCCCGGCCCCCGAGCCGGGGCCCAGCCTCGGTTCTCACGGCGGCCCCGGATCGGGGTCCGGGGCAGGCCCCGGCGGTCCGGCCTGCTTTCCACCGGCTGCGGCGGCATCGGAAGTCAGGGATGGGTCCCCGCCTTCGCGGGGA
>JAPOZD010000046.1 GCA_026706245.1 Alphaproteobacteria bacterium | reverse complement strand
CGCTGCGGCGGCGCTGGCAATCGCCCTGCCTCAGGCGGCGGCCGGCGACACGCTGCTGGAGGCGATGGCCAAGGCCTATGCCGCGAACCCGCAACTCGAGGCCGAACGCGCGCGCCTGCGCGCCACGGATGAAGGCGTGCCGCAGGCGCTGTCCGGCTGGCGGCCGACAGTGACGGCGCGGGGCAGTGCGGGTTTCGGACACTATGACACCAAGGCTCCGAGCCGGCGCCAGGACATGTCCGAAAGACGCCGCCCCGCCACTCTCGAACTCGAGGCGAGGCAGCCGCTTTACAAGGGACAGCAGACCGCTGCCCGGCTGCGGGGCGCGAAGCATCGCGTCTCCGCCCAGCGGGCACGGCTCGTCTCTGTAGAGCAGGCCGTTTTCCTCAGCACCGGCATGGCGTTCATGGACGTGGTGCGCGACCAGGCCGTGGTGGAGTTGACGGTCAACAATGTCAATGTGCTGCGCCGGCGCCTTCAGGCGGCGCGCGACCAGTTCGAGGTCGGCGAGGTGACGCGCACCGATGTCGCGCAGGCGGAAGCGCGGCTGGCGCGCGCCATCGCAGAACGGGCCTCCGCCGAGGGCCAGCTGGAAGCGTCTCAGGCCGGGTATGGGCGCGTGGTCGGCGAGCTTCCCGGCCGGCTGGAGGCGCCTCCGCCGCTTGCCGGCCTGCCCGGGACGAAGGAAGAAGCCGTCGAGGCTGCATCGCAGCATCATCCGGATGTGGCGGCTGCCTCCTTCGATGAGCAGGCGGCGCTGGCGGATGCCGACGCGATCCGGAGCGAATTGCTGCCGACGGTCAATCTGGTCGGCAATGTCATGCATCGAAGAGACGCCGGGGGGCGGGACAACAGGAACAGTGACGCCACGATATCGGCCGTGGTGTCGGTGCCCCTCTACGAAGCCGGAAGCGTCACCTCGCGCCGCCGCGCGGCGATCGAAACCGCCTCGCGTTTGCGCTCTGTGGCCGAGGACCGCCGCCGCGTCGCTGTCGAGCAGGCGGTCAGGGCATGGGAAAGCCTGGCCTCCGCCCGCGCGCGGCTGGAGTCGCTGTCCACCGAGGTTCGGGCTTCGGAGATTGCGCTGGACGGCCTGCAACAGGAAGCCGAAGTCGGCACCCGCACCCTGCTCGACGTTCTGGACGCGGAGCAGGACCTTCTGGACGCCCGCGTGAATGTCGTGCGCACGAAGCAGTCGGAGGCGGTGGCGAGCTACCGGCTGGCTGCGGCGATGGGCCGCCTGACCGCGGAGGTCCAGCAGGTACCCGTGCCGCTTTACGATTTCCGGACCAACTACGACCGTGTCCGCACGCTCCGGTGGGACCCGGGCGCGATATTCGGCGGGGGCCGGGAAAAATGAGCGATCCTGCCGGCGGCGCCGGACGCGGCGAGGACGAGCGGACCATGGAGGAAATCATGGCATCCATCGGCAAGGCCGTCTCCGACGAAACGCGAAATGCGGACCCCGCACAGCCGGGCTCGGACGATGACATTCTCGAACTTACGGACGAAGTGCCGCCGGAGGGCGAAGCGGAGGCAAGCGCCGGAGGAGAGGATCTGGTTTCGACCTCTACCGCGGCCGCTTCGGCGGAGGCGTTTGCAGGTCTGGCACAGGCGGTCGAGGAGGGCGAGACAGCGGCGAGGCGGCTGCCCGTCAGCGAAGGCGGCGAGACCATAGAGGATATGGTCCGCGCCATGCTGAAGCCAATGCTCAACGAGTGGCTGGACAAGCATTTGCCCGACATCGTGGAGCGTCTGGTCGAAGAGGAGATCCAGCGCCTTTCGCGGTCCGGCAGGCGCTGACGGGCGTTTTCCCCATCCGATAGAACGGATTCCCCATGCTGGAGAAGACCTACCGTTCCGACGCGGTGGAAGCGCCGCGCTATGACGCCTGGGAACGCGCCGGCGCCTTTGCCGCGGGCGTGAGGACGGGCGCCCGGCCCTACACGATCATGATGCCGCCGCCGAATGTCACCGGCAGCCTGCATATGGGCCACGGCCTGACTTTCACGCTGCAGGACATCCTGATCCGCTACCATCGCATGAGGGGCCGCGACGCGCTCTGGCAGCCCGGCACCGACCATGCCGGGATCGCGACCCAGATGGTGGTGGAGCGCCAACTGGACGAAGAGGGCCTCAAGCGGGCCGATCTCGGGCGCGAGAAATTCGTGGACAGGGTCTGGGAGTGGAAGGCGGAGTCGGGCGGGCAGATCATTCGCCAGCTCCGTTCGCTCGGCGCGTCGGCCGACTGGGCGCGCGAGCGTTTCACCATGGATGAGGGCCTGTCGAAGGCGGTCACCAGGGTCTTCGTGCAGCTTTACCGCGAAGGCCTGATCTACAAGGACCAGCGGCTCGTGAACTGGGACCCGGCGCTGGAGACCGCGATCTCGGACCTCGAGGTGCAGCAGACCGAGACCGACGGCCATCTCTGGT
>JAPOZD010000025.1 GCA_026706245.1 Alphaproteobacteria bacterium | reverse complement strand
TCACCGACGGGCGGCGCCTGCTGCTCCCGGCCTTCGGCGCTTACGCGGGCGGGCTCGATGTCCACGACCCGGCGGTCCGCCTGCTTTTCGCCCGCCCGCCGCGCGTCCTGCTGCCGGGCCCGGAGCGGGTCCATGCCTTCCCCTGGAGCCGCCTCGCCGTGCCGGACCGGCTGAGGAACGGCGCCGGCCCGACCGCCGTTTCCGGTTCGGGCCCGACGAGCCCGTGACCGGATTCTGGCAGAGGCAGCGCGGCGCAGCGGCAGGGGCAGGGGCACACCGGGGGTGTCATGCAATGTCATGATCTGTATGCGCGCAGCACATATCCTGCGGACTGTTCGGGCATGGGCTGCGGGTATGCCCTCCGGTTCCGGTGGCTCTCTGTCCTTGGCATTGGTTATTCATTCCGCTCCTGTTTCGTTCCACCGCTCTGCCGCCGGTCCGCTGGCGGCGGGACCCTAATTCGCGCGTATCCTGCGCGCGCGCCTGTGCCGGCGTGGGCGCGCGTTTCGCGGCGGCGCGAATCGCGCGCCTGATTGCGCCTGCGCGCGAGGCCCGAACGCAAGGCGCACTTGTCCTGTCAGCTTTACAGGGGCTTTTTTTCGCGCCGGCGCGAAAGGCGAAACGAAGCAGCCCCGCGGATGCCGCTTCCTTTCTCCAGCGCCATATTGCCCCGTGCGGCCTCAATGTCAAGCTTTATTTAAGAAATATATCGTAGATTATCGAACAACCGGTTTGCATCTTTCCCACTGGCGGAAGCTGCCTTCGCTTGCCGATCCGGTCGGAAACCCGTGCCAGGAGCTTCCTCCAGTGCAATTTCCTCATCGGGAAGGCTGTCTTTCTGCCTGTTGACCGGCGGTTTGCCGGTGTTTAGGTTCGCGCTCCTTCACGAAACGCGGAAAACAGGCCCATGACCGCCAGGACCATGAACGGCGCCGAAATGATCGTCAAAGCCCTCGTCGATCAGGGTGTCGAGGCGGTCTTCGGCTATCCGGGCGGCGCCGTGCTGCCGATCTACGACGAGATCTTCAAGCAGAACCGGCTGCGCCATTACCTCGTCCGTCAGGAAGGCGGCGCGGTCCACGCCGCAGAAGGCTATGCTCGCTCGACCGGCAAGGTCGGCGTCGTGCTCGTGACCTCCGGGCCCGGCGCCACCAATGCCGTGACCGGCCTCACCGACGCGCTCATGGACAGCATTCCCGTCGTCTGCCTGACCGGCCAGGTGCCGACGCACCTCATCGGCAATGACGCTTTCCAGGAAGCGGACACGACCGGCATCACCCGGCCCTGCACCAAGCACAACTACCTCATCAGGAGCGTGGACGAAGTCGCTGCCACGATTCATGAGGCGTTCTATGTCGCGCGCAGCGGCCGGCCGGGGCCGGTGGTGGTGGATGTGCCGAAGGACGTGCAATTTGCCACCGGCGCCTACCGGCCGCCGGAAGAGGTGAAGCACCGGAGCTACAAGCCGCGCACGCGCCCCGAGCCGCAGGCGGTGGAAGAGGCTGTGGCGCTCATCGAGACCGCGAAACGGCCGGTGGTGTATGTCGGCGGCGGCGTCATCAATTCGGGACCGGCCGCGGCGCGCGGGCTGCGTCGCCTGGTGCAGGAGACCGGCTTCCCCTGCACGCAGACGCTGATGGGGCTCGGCGCCTTTCCGGCCTCGCATCCGCAGTCCATCGGGATGCTCGGCATGCACGGCCTCTACGAGGCCAATCTCGCCATGCACGGCGCGGACCTCATCCTCGCCGTCGGCGCGCGCTTCGACGACCGCGTGACCGGCCTCCTCACCGGCTTCGCCCCGAATGCGAAGAAGGTGCATATCGACATCGACCCGTCCTCGATCAACAAGAATGTCATGGTCGATGTACCGGTGGTGGCAGACGCGGGCAAGGCGGTCGAGGCGATCCGGCGGCGCTGGTCGGCGCGCGGCGGGAAAACGGACTACCGCGCGGTCGAAAGGTGGTGGCACCAGATCGACAAGTGGCGCAAGCGCGACTGCCTGAGTTACGAGCAGGACGACAAGGTCATCAAGCCGCAATATGCGCTCGAACGCCTGCAGGCGAAGGTCGCCGGCCGCGACGACGTGTTCTTCACCACGGAGGTCGGCCAGCACCAGATGTGGGCCGCGCAGTTCCTCCGTTTCGAGCACCCGAACCACTGGATGACCTCGGGCGGCCTCGGCACGATGGGCTACGGGCTGCCGGCCGCCATCGGCGTACAGGTCGCACACCCGGATGCGCTGGTGATCGATGTCGCCGGCGAGGCGTCGATCCTGATGAACATCCAGGAGCTTTCCACCGCCTCGCAGTACCGGCTGCCGGTCAAGCTGTTCATCCTGAACAACCAGTGGATGGGCATGGTGCGCCAGTGGCAGGAACTGCTGCACGGCGAGCGCTATTCCGAGAGCTACACGGACAGCCTGGCGGACTTCGTGCGCCTCGC
>JAPOZD010000413.1 GCA_026706245.1 Alphaproteobacteria bacterium | reverse complement strand
TCACGCGCAAGCAGCTGAACGAGTATCTGCGCGATACCGGCCTCTTTTTCCCCATCGACCCCGGCGCCGATGCCTCGCTTGGCGGCATGGCGGCCACCGGGGCCTCGGGCACCAATGCCGTGCGCTACGGCACGATGAGCGAAAACATCCTCGGGCTGACGGTCGTCATGCCCGATGGCGAGATCGTCGAAACCGGCGGCCGGGCGCGCAAGTCCTCCGCCGGCTACGATCTCACCCGCCTGTTCATCGGGTCCGAAGGCACGCTCTGCACCATCACCGAAGTGCGCCTCAGGCTCTACGGCATCCCCGAGAGCATCGCGTCTGCGGTCTGCCAGTTCCCGGACCTGGAGGCGGCGGTCGATACCGTGACCCTGACCATGCAGTCCGGCGTTCCGGTTGCGCGCATCGAGCTGCTCGACGACACGCAGATGGACGCCTGCATCCGCTATTCGGACCTCGAGGATTTCGAGGTCAAGCCCACCCTGTTCTTCGAGTTCCACGGCTCCCCGGCCGGCACGGCGGAGCAGGCGGAGACAGTCGAAGCCATTGCCGGAGAGCTCGGCGGCAACGCCTTCCGCTGGACGCGGAACCAGGAAGAGCGCAACAAGCTCTGGCAGGCCCGCCACGATGTCTATTACGCCTGCATGGCGTTGAGGCCCGGCTGCCGGGCCTGGTCCACGGATGTCTGCGTGCCGATCTCGCGGTTGGCGGAGTGCCTGATCGAGACCCGCCGCGATGTAGACGAGACCGGGCTGGTCGCGCCCATCGTCGGGCATGTCGGCGACGGCAATTTTCATTGCGGCATCGTCCTGAACCCGGACGACCCGGAGGAAATGGCGACGGCGCAGGCCTTCAACAAGCGCCTCGTCGCCCGGGCGCTGGCCATGGGCGGCACCTGCACCGGCGAGCACGGCGTCGGCCAGGGCAAGATCGACTCGGTCGAGGCCGAGCGGGGCGAGGCCGTGGACGTGATGCGCGCCCTCAAGAGCGCGATCGACCCGGAAAACAGGATGAACCCCGGCAAGGTGATACGGCTATGACGCAACTCGCCCATGCCGAAATGCGGGAAGACCTCGCCTGCGCGCTGCGCTGGGCCGTCAGGCTGGACCTGCATGAAGGCGTCGACAACCACTTCTCCGCAGCCGTGCCGAGCGAGGACGGCGAAATGCGGGGCGACCGCTTCCTCATCAACCCCTATGGGGTCCACTGGTCGGAAATGACCGCCTCCGCGCTCTGCCTCTGCAACGAGGAGGGCGAGGTGCTGGAGGGCGGCGAGAAGGTCGAGAACACGGCCTTCTACATCCACAGCCGCATCCATGTGAACGTCCCCTCGGCCAAGGTCGTGCTGCACACCCACCAGCCCTATTCCACGGCGATCACGCTGCTGGAGGGCGGGCGGCTGGAGATGTGCGAGCAGAACGCGCTGATGTTCGACGACCGCATCGCCTATGACGACGACTATGACGGCCTTGCCCTCGGCAATGACGAGGGCGACCGGCTTGCCCGCGCCATGGGCAACCGCTCCATCGCCTTCCTGGCAAACCACGGCGTGATCGTTTCGGGCGAGACCGTGGGCGACGCATTCACCGACCTCTTCTACCTGGAGCGCGCCGCCCAGTTCCAGATGATCGCCAGGGCGGCCGGCGGGACGCTGCGGGCGATTTCGGACGAGGTGCGCCAGTCCGTTCGCCAGCAATTCGCCGAGGAGCGGCCGAAGCTGGCGGAACGCCATTTCGCGGCGCTGAAGCGCATTCTCGACCGCGAAGAACCCGAATACCGGCTGTAAGGCGCGGTCATGAGGATCGAACGGGTCGGCGACACCATCGACATGCTCGGCGAGGGGCCGCTCTGGGATGTGGCCGAGCAGGCGCTCTACTGGGTGGACAGCCGGGGATGCAGGATCCACCGGCTCGACTGGGCGAGCGGCGAACGCCGGGACTGGGACGTGCCGGCGATGATCGGCTCGATGGCGCTCCGCGAGTCCGGCGGCGCGGTCATCGCGCTCCAGACGGGCGTCCACACATTCGACTTCGAGACCGGCAAGGCGGTGCTGGTCGCCGACCCGGAGGCGGACGACCCCTCCACCCGCTTCAATGACGGCAAGGTGGACCGGCAGGGCCGTTTCCTGACCGGCACCATGGCGACCCGGATCGGCGAGGAGGCGCGCGGCTCGATCTACCGTCTCGATACCGACCTCTCCCTGCACCGGCTGAAGGGCGGCGTCATCGTGGCGAACGGCCCCTGCTTCAGCCCCGACGGCGAGACCTTCTATTTCGCCGACACGCGCCGGAACGCGATCTTCGCCTATGACTACGACACCGCAACCGGCGCTATCGGGCCGGAGCGCGTGGCCGTAGACACCGCGCCCCATGACAGCGGCCCGGACGGCGGCACGGTGGCCAGCGCAGGCTACCTCTGGACCGCGCTGGTCCACGCAAGCCGG
>JAPOZD010000168.1 GCA_026706245.1 Alphaproteobacteria bacterium | reverse complement strand
CGAAATGCCGGGTGCGGAGCATGCCGTGAGCGCCTGGGACCTGCTGGCCGGCGCGGCGCCGCTCGCCGGTGACGTGGTCGTGCATGACGGGACAGGACGCCACCCAGCGCCGCAGATTGCGGCCCTGGCCGGGACGCGGGGCAGCGCCGTGCTGCTGACCTCCATCGACAGCCATCTCGCCGCCGAACTCACCTATGCGGAGAGGGTCATCTGGAAGCGCGAACTCTACGACCTCGACATCCCCGCCCGGTTCGACCGGCGCCTCATCGGGATCGGGAAATCCGGCAACCGGCTGGTGGCGCGGTTCGCGAACGAGGTGAACGGCGCGGTCGAGGAAGTGGAGACGGACCAGGTTGCGGTCGAGTTCGGCGCCATGCCGGCGGACGATCTCTACCGGGCGCTGCACGGGGCGTCCCGCAATGACGGCGTGACGGACCCGGATGCGCTGGTCGCGGGATTGCCCCAGCCGGCGGCCGGCAGGGAAGGCTTCGAACTCCACCGTATCGGCGACGCCGTTGCCAGCCGGAACATTCCGGCCGCCATTCTGGACGCCTTCCGGCTCATGCACATCATTTAGGCTGCGACCGGGAAGTTCGAGAGCCTGACGCCATGTCCTTATCCTGCGCGGGAGCGGTTGGGCGCCAGGAACAAAGCGGCGCGAACCTTGGGAACACGACGCCAAACGGCCCGTGTCCTATGCCGCGACCAGGGATTCGATGGAAGCGGTGCTGACCGAATTCCGGGCGCGGTCGAGGTCGTAGGCGCCCTGCAGGTTCAGCCAGAATTCGGGTGTCGTGCCGAGCGCTTTTCCTATGCGCAGGGCTGTGTCGGCCGTCACCGACCTGCGCCCGAGCACGATCTCGTTTATCCGCCGCGGCGCGACGCAGCGGTTTCTGTTCGCAAGGAAGCGAGGCCGCGCTTTTCAACAGCGCGGCCTCGCCAGATGGCAATCGGTTGACCCGCCTCAACCCGCCGCAGCAAGCGCCTGGTCGAGGTCGGCGAGGATGTCGTCGATATGCTCCAGGCCGATGGAAAGGCGCACATAGCCGGGCGTGACGCCGGTGGCCGCCTGCTCCTCCTGCGAGAGCTGCGAGTGAGTGGTGGTCGCCGGGTGGATGGCGAGGCTGCGCGCATCGCCGATATTGGCGACATGGAACAGCAGCTCCAGCGCGTCGATGAACTTACGGCCCGCCTCGCGGCCGCCCGCAAGCTCGAAGCCGACCAGCGCGCCGTAGCCGCCGTCCAGATAGGCGTCGGCGCGGCGCCGCTCCTCGCCGACCATCAGCCCCGGATAGATCGTCTTCGCGACCCTGGCGTGGCCGTTCAGGAAGTCGGCGACGGCTGCGGCATTGGCGTTATGGCGCTCCATGCGCAGCGGCAGCGTCTCCAGCCCCTGCAGGAACAGGAAGGCGTTCATCGGCGTCGTCGCCGCGCCGAGGTCGCGCAGGAGGGTGGTCCGGGCCTTGATGATGTAGGCGATGGGGCCAAGCGGCTTGACCGCCTCGGTCCAGACCGCGCCGTGATAGCTCGGGTCCGGCCGGTTCAGATAGGGCTGGCGCTCCGGGAAGGCCTCCCAGTCGAAATTGCCGCCGTCGATCAGGAGCCCGCCGATGGAGGTGCCGTGCCCGCCGATATACTTCGTCGTCGAATACATGACGACAGCCGCCCCGTGGTCGAGGGGCCGGCAAATCAGCGGCGCCGCCGTGTTGTCCATGATGAGCGGAATGCCGTATTCGCGTCCGATATCGGCGACCTCCCGGATCGGGAAGACATGCAGCTTCGGGTTCGGCAGCGTCTCGGCATAGAAGGCTCGCGTCCTGTCGTCGATGGCGCGGCGGAAGTTCTCCGGGTCCGCCGGATCGACGAACCGCACCTCGATGCCCTGGTCCTTCAGCGTGTTGGCGAACAGGTTCCAGGTGCCGCCATAGAGGTCGGTCGAGCTCACCACATTGTCGCCGGCATGGGCGACATTCTGGAGGGAGAACGCCGTCGCGGCCTGGCCGGAGGCCAGCGCCAGCCCCGCAACCCCGCCTTCGAGCGCCGCCATTCGATCCTCGAACACGGCCTGGGTCGGATTCATGATCCGGGTGTAGATATTGCCGAGCTCGCTCAGCGCGAACAGGTTCGAGGCATGCTCGGTATCCCGGAACTGGTAGGACGTGGTCTGGTGGATCGGGACGGCGACCGAACCGGTATTGGGGTCGCCCCGGTGGCCCGCATGGAGCACGATGGTCTCCGGACGCGGGCTGCGGTTGCTTGACACTGGCAGGGAACTCCTCTCTTGCCGGAATGGGCGCGCGAACATAGGCGAGCGGCCAAGGAATTCAATTGGCGCAGGAGGCAAAGCTCCAATGCAGGTCTTGATCCTTCCGGGCGACGGCATCGGTGCCGAGATCGCGGCGGCGGCGAGGCGCGCGCTGGAGGCGCTGGACGCCCGTTTCGCGCTCGGATTGCAGC
>JAPOZD010000273.1 GCA_026706245.1 Alphaproteobacteria bacterium | reverse complement strand
GGCGGCCTCCGGTCAGGTGCAGATAGACCTCCGCCAGCAGACGGCAGTCGATGAGCGCGCCGTGCAGCGTGCGAACCGAGAGGTCGATCTCGAACCGCTTGCAGAGGGCGTCCAGGCTATTCGGCGCCCCGGCAAAGCGGCTGCGCGCCATCTGCAGCGTATCGACCAGCCGCTCCCCGGCGAGCGGCGGCAGGCCGAGCCGGGCGAATTCGGCGTTGAGGAAGCCGGCGTCGAAGGGCGCGTTGTGGATCACCAGCGGCGCCTCGCCGACATATTCGAGCAAGCCTTCCGCGACCTCGGCGAAGCGCGGCTTGTCGCGGAGGAAATCTTCCGACAACTCGTGGATGCGATAGGCTTCGTCCGGCATGTCCCGCTCGGGATTGATGTAGCTGTGCCAGTGGGAGCCGGTCGGAACGCGGTTCACCAGCTCCAGCGCGCCGATTTCCACGACGCGGTGCCCGTCAGCCGGATCGAGCCCGGTGGTCTCGGTGTCGAGCACGATCTCACGCATCCCGCTTTCCTCCCTTGCCGAACCGCCGCCGCAGCATGGCCCTCAGCCGGTCGCGGGTCAGCCGCCGGCCGGCGCCCGTCGGCACCACGGTATCGGCGTGCTTGCGCTTTTGGGCATCCGCCATCTGTTTCGCCCGCACGGATTCCAGCAGCTCCCTCGTGACGCCGGGGCGGGCCAACACGCGGGCCGCCTGGATACGCGCCGGCGCGGAGACGACAACAGTCCAGTCGCAGCGCCTCTCGCCGCCCGTCTCGAACAGGAGCGGCACATCGCGAACCACCGCCCGCCGGCGCTCGCGCGCAGCCCGGCGCAGGAAGGCGCGCTCGGCCCGCCCGACCAGCGGATGCACGATGCGCTCCAGCCGCCGGAGCGCGTCCGTATCCGCGAACACGAGGTCTCCGAGCGCGCGCCGGTTGACCGCACCGTCGCAGACCGTGCCCGGAAAGGCCGCATCGATGGGCGCCACGGCCGCCCCGCCGGCAGCCATCATGCGATGCACTGCGGCATCGGCGTCGAACACGGGGCACCCCGCCTCGCGCAGCATGGCGGCCGCGGTGCTCTTGCCCATGCCGATGGAGCCGGTGAGGCCGATCACGCGGGGAACGGTGCGCCGGCGCCTCACAACCCGGCCAGCACGCTCTCGCGGAGCGCCTCGTCCACTTCCGGGTCGGTGCCGAACCAGGCCGCAAAGCCGGGCCGGGCCTGGTGAAGCAGCATGCCGAGCCCGTCCACCGCGGCGAGGCCGCGGCGGCGCGCGGCGGCAAGCAGCTGCGTTTCGAGCGGGACATAGACGATGTCGTTCACCACAGCGCCCTCCGGCAGCGCGTCGAGGGCGATTTCCAGTGGCGGGCTGCCGGCCATGCCGAGGCTGGTCGTGTTGACGAGAAGGCCCGCGCCGTCGAGCGCCGCATCCCGCTCCTCCCAGGCGACCGTCGTCATCGGCCCGCCAATCTCTTCCATGACCTTTTCGGCCCGCGCTGCCGTGCGGTTGGCGAGCCGCACTTCCGACGCGCCCGCATCGACCAGCGCCGCCGCCACCGCCCGCGCCGAGCCGCCCGCGCCAAGCACGACCGCCACGCCCGGCCGCCAGTCCGGCGCGGACGCGCGCAGATGTTCCAGGAAGCCGTAAGCATCCGTGTTGCTGCCATGCAGCGAACCGTCCTCGCGCGCCACCACCGTGTTGACCGCGCCGATCCGCCGGGCGACCGGGTCCGTCTCGTCCACCGCCCGGAGCGCGGTCTCCTTGTGCGGCAGGGTGACATTGGTGCCGGAAAAGCCCAGCCGCGGTAGCATGCGGATGGCTTCGTAGCCGTGTTCGGGGCGCACGGAATAGGGGATATAGGCGCCGTCTATGCCATAACGCGCGAGCCAGTGCCCGTGGATCGCGGGCGAGCGCGAATGCGAGACCGGCCAGCCCATGATGCCGGCTACCTTCGCCGCCCCCGTCAGCAGGACCATTTCAGCATGCCCATGCCGGTACCCCCTCGCCGCGCAGGAATTCAAGCAGCGCCAGCAGCGGCAGCCCCAGCACGGTGAAGAAGTCTCCCTCCACGCGCTCGAACAATTGCGCCCCCGGCCCTTCCAGTTGGTAGGCCCCGACCGACGCGAGCGCCGCTGGCCCGACGGCCGCCAGATAGGCGTCGACGGCCGCCGGGGTCAGGGACCGCACGGTGAGCCGGGCGCGCTCCGTCCGCTTCCAGACAACCACCCCGTCCCTTAGCGCCACAGCAGCAGTCACCAGTTCGTGCTCGCGGCCTGCAAAGGCGGTGAGATGGGCGGCCGCTTCGCCCAGATCCCGCGGCTTGTCGAAACGCCGGTCGTCCATGACGAGCAATTGGTCCGCACCGAGCACCAGCCGGCCGGGATGCGCTGCCGCGACGGCCGCCGCCTTGGCTTCTGCCAGCGCCAGCGCAAGGGCGTCGTGGTCGAGCCCGCCGGACGCCGCCTTTACCCGGTCTTCGTTAACGCCGGAGGCGATCTGCTCGACCGGCACTCCGGCGGCGGCAAGCAGGCGCGCCCGCACGGCGCTGGCAGAGGCCAGGATCGGCGGTTCAGCGTGCCGCGCTGCCATGGGCGCGCTCCTCCAGCAGGCGGATGATGCCGGCGGCCGTTTCCTCAATGGACCGCCGGGTGACATCGATGGACGGCCATCCCTTTTCGGAAAAAAGGCGGCGCGAGGCGGCCACTTCGGTCCGCACCCGGTCGAGGTCCACATAGTCGGTCTCGCGCTGCTCATGCAATGTGCGCAAGCGGTTGCGACGCACCTGCACCAGCCGGCCCGGATCGACCGTGAGGCCCACCACCAGCGGGCGCGTCAATTGCATCACTTGGTCCGGCAGCGGCACTTCCGGCACGAAGGGCACATTCGCGGCCTTGTAGCCAAGATTGGCGAGATAGATGCAGGTCGGTGTCTTGGAACTGCGGGAGACGCCGATCACGACAATATCCGCCTCGTTCAAGTCGTCGCTCATCTGGCCGTCGTCATGCACCATGGTGAACTGCATGGCATCGATGCGATCGAAATACCGGTCATCGAGCCTCTGGCGCCGGCCGGGGCGGTGATGGGCCGGCCGGCCGGCCCATTCGCTGATGGCCATCACCGGCTCGTCGAGCAGCGAGACGAAGGGCGCTCCGGCCTCCCTGCAGGCAACTTCAAGCAGATGGCGGAGCTGATCGTTGACAACGGTCGCGAGCACAACGCCCGGCGTTGCCCGTATACCCTCGATGACGCCAAGGAGTTGGTCCGTATTTCTGACGAGGACCCAGAAATGCTCCCGGACCGCTATGCCGTCGAACTGGCTGACGCAGGCCCGGCCGAGTGTGCGCACGGTCTCACCGGTCGCATCGGAGACCAGATGCAGGTGAACGACCGGATTATCCACGCAACCTCCGGGGAAAAGCGGTGCAGAACCGGAGGCCACTGATAACACACCCGACTCTCCCCCCGCGCCCCCAAACCTTCCCCAGTCTGAAAAGAACAACTTCAATCCCGTGGATAACAGGAGCAGGCATATCCCGACACAGCTTCCTAGAATGGCAAGCGAGGGATAATGCCTGTTTCCACAGCCGGGAGCAGCTATATAGAAAAAACAAGAATTCAGAATCTCTTCTGTCCGGTTAAGGAAGCGCTGCCGGCCGGCATGGTCAAACCCCTCCTGAGAGCCCTTGCAGGCGAGGCTGTGCGCCCGGCGCCGTTCTGGCTGATGCGCCAGGCCGGGCGCTACCTGCCGGAATACCGGAAGCTTCGCGCCTCGGCGGACAGCTTCCTCGACCTCTGCTTTTCCCCGACGCTCGCAGCGGAGATCACGCTGCAACCGGTGCGCCGCTTCGAACCCGATGCCGCGATCCTGTTCTCGGACATCCTGACGATTCCCTACGCCATGGGCCAGGAGGTGCGTTTCGTGGAAGGAAAGGGACCCGTCCTCGGTCCTCTCAATCCTGCCGCCTTGCGCCCCGTGGGGAACCGTCTGGACCCTGTGTACGAAACGGTAAGCTTGGTGCGCGCCAGTCTGCCCGGTAACACGGCGCTGATCGGGTTTGCAGGGGCTCCCTGGACGGTGGCGGCCTATATGGTCGAGGGCGGCTCCAGCCGCGACTGGCTCCAGGTGCGGCGAATGGCGTTCGGAGACCCGGAGCGCTTCGCGGCGCTGATCGACCGGCTCGTGGACGCGACGATCGATCATCTGGCAGCGCAGGCGGCGGCCGGGGCGGAAGCACTGCAGCTTTTCGACAGTTGGGCGGGCCTGTTGCCGCCTTCCGGCGTGAGGTGCTGGTGCTTGGAACCTGCGCGGCGGATTGCGGCGGCCCTGAGGGAACGCCATCCCTCGGTGCCGCTGATCCTTTTTCCGCGCGGCGCGGGGACGCTATTGACGGAGTTCGCGGAAATTGGCGATTGCATCGGCCTCGACACAAGCGCAGACTCGGGCTGGGCAGCGTGCAACATTCAGAACAATGCGGCGGTGCAGGGCAATCTCGACCCTGCGCTGCTGGTTGTCGGCGGGGAAGCCATGGAACAGGCTGCCGGAGAGATCCTGTCGGCGCTCCGGCAGGGCCCGCATATCTTCAATCTCGGTCACGGCGTCCTGCCGGTCACACCGCCGGAGCATGTTGCCGCCTTGCGCCGGATCGTGCAGGAAACGGCGTGAGACGGCTGGCCGTCATCCTCTTCAACTTGGGTGGGCCCGACAGCCTGGAAGCCGTCAAGCCGTTTCTGCGCAACCTGTTTTCCGATCCTGCCATTCTGACAGTCCCGGCTCCCGTTCGCTTTTTCCTGTCACGCTATATCGCCGGACGGCGGGAAGCCCCGGCGCGCGCGGCCTATCAGAAGCTGGGCGGGGTCTCGCCGCTGTTGACGCAGACCGAGGCACAGGCCCGGGCGCTCGAAGCCGCACTGGAGGCGCTGGGCCAGGAGGCGCGTTGCTTCATCGCGATGCGCTACTGGCATCCGCGTGCCGCGGCGGCGCTTCCGGCGGTTCGCGACTACCGGCCGGACGAGATCGTGGCGCTGCCGCTCTATCCGCAGTTCTCGATCACCACTTCGGGTTCCTCGCTTGCCGAATGTTCTCGACCACCACTTCGGGCTCATCGCTTGCCGAATGGCGGAAACTGGCCGGCGCGGACAAGGAGTTGCGGGTACTCTGCTGCCATCCCCTGCTGGAGGGACTGGTGGAAGCCTGGGCAGATCCTCTGGCCGCAGCGATCCACCGCGCGCGCGCCGCCGGCCCGGTCCGCGTGCTGTTCACCGCGCATGGCCTGCCGGAGCGGGTGATTGCGAAGGGCGACCCCTATGCGTGGCAGGTGGAGCGGACGGCCGAAGCGCTTCGCGCTGCGGCCGAGGCAAGGCTGGACTCCCTCGACGGCGTGGACTGGCGTGTGACCTGGCAGAGCCGGGCCACACCGGAGAAATGGCTCGAGCCCGACACGGAGGCCGAGGTTGAGGCGGGCGCGAGGGAAGGTCTGGCGCTGGTGCTGGTGCCGATCGCATTCGTTTCCGAACACTCCGAGACGCTGGTGGAGCTCGATATCGAATACCGGGCCGTGGCGGAGCGCGCCGGCCTTGTTTCCTGGGAGCGTGTGCCAACGCCGGGCGCGGCCCCCTCCTATATCGAGGGCCTCGCGGAGCTGGTGCTCGACAGCCGGCCGCGAAAGCGCCTCTGTCCCATGTCCTGCACCGGCTGCCCGGTCGTCGCCCGATGAGTTGGCTCTTCGCCCTCTACCCCTGGATCAAGGCGCTACATATCGCAGCTGTCGTCTTCTGGATGGCCGGGATGCTCTATCTGCCGCGCCTCTTCATCTACCATCTGGAGACCGAGCCGGGCGCAGCGGACAGCGAGCGCTTCAAGGTGATGGAACGGCGCCTGCTCAGGGTCATCGTCAACCCGGCGATGATCGCGGCCTTCCTGTTCGGCGGCCTCCTGCTCTGGGTCTCGCCGAACATGGAGTGGGACTCCGGCTGGCTCTGGGGCAAGCTCGCCGGCGTGGCCGTATTGTCTTGGCTGCACCACGTCTTCGCACGCTGGCGCAAGCATCTCGACGAAGATGGCAGGGGCCTTTCCGCGCGCCGCTGCCGCCTCGCCAACGAAGCCCCGGCGCTGCTGACGCTCGCCATCGTCATCCTGGTCGTCGTCAAGCCGTTCTGAGCGTCTGCGCTCCTACCGGCGCTTGATGAAATCCCGGAGCACCGCCACGATCCGGTCGGGCGCTTCTTCCGCCAGAAAGTGGCCGCAGTCCTCGAACTCGCGCAATTCATGGTTCGGCAGCACCGATTTCCACCGTTCCAGCTCCTTCCTGCGGAACGCGATGTCCTTCAGGCCCCAGAGCAGAAGCGCCGGCTTGTCCGCAAAGGCCGCGCGGTCGTCCCAGATGGAACGCAGCCAGTCGCTCGCGCCGGTGATGTAGCCCGGCAGCGCGGCGCTGGCTGCGCGTGCGGCGGGCGATGGCTGCGCATTGCGGTAATGCGCCATGACCTCCGGCGTCAGGATGCTTCGGTCGCCAACCGCCTTCGGCATGACCTTGTTCACGAACATGTTGCGATGGTGAATCAGATACTGGCCGATCCAGCTCGACATCAGGAAGCTGAACGACCTGAAATGGAAGTCGTCGCCGACCGGCCAGCACCAGTTGTTGGCAATGACGAGACGGCGGATCCGCTCCGGATGCCTGCGCGCGAAGTCGAGGCCGATCGGCCCGCCCCAGTCGTTCATGAAGAGCGTGATATCGCGAAGGTCCAGACGGTCGAGCAGGGCGGCGAACCGGTGCGCATGACTTTCGGGATGATGATCTTCGCGCCGGGAGCTGCGCGACGACAGGCCGAAGCCGATATGGTCCGGCGCGAGGCAGCGGAACTCCGGGCGAAGCTCCCGGATCGGATGACGGAATTCGAACGACCAGGACGGGTTGCCATGCACGAAAACGAGAGGCTCGCCCGCACCCTCGTCGATATAGTGCATCCGGTGATCCGGCGGCGCAGCGAAGAACCGGCTCTCGAAGGGATACAGCTCTTCCGAAACCCAGTCCGGGCGACTTGTCGGCTCGAACCCGTTCATCCGGACCACAAATCCTCCAGCTTCGCGAGGCAGCCGGTCCAGCCATCCACATGCTCGTCCCGGGTCTCGTCCCCGGCAAAGCGGGAATGCGTCAGGGTCAGGCGCGTCCCGCCGGCCGCCGGTTCGAATTCGACCGTGACCAGCGTCTCGACCTCGCTACCCTCCCAGCGCCAGGTGTGAACCAGCCGGCGGCAGGGCATGACTTCCCGGTATATGCCGCGGGTGAGCCACCTCCGTCCGTCCGCTCCCCGCATCTCGACCAGGAATGTTCCGCCGACTGCGACCTCGGCGACCGCACGCACGACCGAGGCGTTGCCGGGCGCCATCCAGCGGCACAACGTCTCCGGTTCGGTCCACGCGGCATAAACGTCTTCCACCGGCGCGCCGATCACGCGGCGCAGCGTCAGGTAGATTTCCCGTTCGGCGGTTTCCGCCGATGGCTTGAGGCCGGTCAACGCCGTTCGTCCGGATTGTCTGGACGGGCCCCGACAAGCGTCTCCAGCGCGTCCAGCCGGTCCGTCCAGAAGCGCTCGTGGAATTCCAGCCAGGCGCGGGCATCGCCGAGCGCCGCCGGATTGATCCGGCACACCCGCTCCCGTCCCCGCGCTTCGCGCGTCACAAGTCCGGCGCGTTCGAGCACGCCCAGATGCTTGGACACCGCGGCGAACGAGAGGGGGAAGGGCCGGGAGAGATGGCCGACGGTCGCCTCGCCCGCGGCCAGACGAGCGAGAATGGCGCGGCGGGTGGGGTCGCCCAGCGCATGGAAGACGAGATCGAGGTTTTGCTCAACCATCTGGTTGAGCATAGGGACATGCCGATGAGATTCAACCGGACGGTGAAATAATATTTGAACACAGCCCGGACCGGGCTGCTCCCTTGCGGGCCGCAGCGGGCGCGTGGTAGCGGGAACACGGTGTTCCGGAAAGGTCGGAGACTCGCATGGCCGTTGACGAACCGCGTTTCCTGATCGTGGCGATGGACGGGCTCCGGCCCGACATGATCTCGGAGGAAGCCTGCCCGGCGGTGGCGCGCTTCATTGCCGAGGGCTGCATGTGGCCGCGGGCGCGGACCGTCTTCCCGAGCGAGACCCGCGTCGTCACGCCGACCGTTGCCACGGGCGCCTGGCCCGCCCGGCACGGACAGATCGCCAACACCTTCCCGACGCCCGGCAACGGGCCGCTCATCAATACCGCGCCGGTCGAGGGCTTGCTGGCGGCGGTCGAGCATTTCGGCGATGCGCTGATCGCCGCGCCCTCGCTCGGCGACCGGCTGGCGGCGGCGGGCAGGCGCTATGTCGTGGTTTCGTCCGGCACGGCCGGCAACGCCTATTGCCTCAACCCCCGCGCGCGGGGACGGGAGCAGGCGGTCTTCTCGGTGCAGGGGCCGGAGATCAGCACGCCCGCGGCGGACCATGCCGGGATCGAGGAGCGGCTTGGGCCCGTGCCCGCGCAGGCGCTGCCGAACAGCGAACGCTGCCGCTATGCGACCCGCGTGCTTCTGGAGGAAATGCTGCCGAAGCACGACCCGCATGTCGCCGTCATCTGGTATTCCGAGCCCGACATCGCCATGCACTATGCCGGCATCGGCTCCGACGCCTGCCGGGACGCGCTCGCCTGCGTGGACGCGGAATTCGCGCAGGTGCTGGCGGCGCTGGAAGCCAGGCCCGATGCCACCGGCTGGAATGTCATCCTGCTCTCCGACCACGGCCAGGTCACGATCCGCGAGAAGATCGACGTGGCAGCGGAAATGCGTGCCGCGGGCTTCCGCGCCGGGCCCCGCATCGACGCCGACACCGACTATGCGGTGGTCTCGTCCTCCTCCGGCAATGTCATGAGCCGCGACGGCCGGATCGCGAAGCTGGCGGACTGGATGCGCGAGCAGCCCTGGGCAGGGCTCCTGTTCGCGCGGAGGCTGAACGAGGTCGAAGGCCATGTCGCCGGCAGCTTCTCTCTGGGGCTGGTCGGCCTCGACCATGAGCGCACGCCGCATCTCGTCTATACGCTCGGCCAGGATGACGAGCCCAACCGGTGGGGGTTCGCCGGCGGCGCGATCGCGGGGACAGGCGACTCGCCGCCGGTTGCCTTCGGCGGCATCCATGGCGGGCTGCATCCGAAGGAGCTTTCCTGCCTGCTGGCGGCGCGGGGTCCGCTCTTTCCCGCGGCCGCATGCGCGGAGGCCCCGGTCGGCCCCATCGACATCGCGCCGACCGTGCTCGCGGCCTTCGGCATCGCGCCTGCGGAAACGGTCGCCGGCGGGCCGCTGATCCACCCCGGTCTGCCGCAAAGCCGCGCCTTCGAGGTCGTCGCGGGAGACTATACGGCGCGCATCGAGATACTGGAGATCGGCGCCCGGCGCTATCTGGATTCGGGCCGGCGGGCGAGCTGAGCCTCGCGCCGCACGATGTAGAAGGTGGATGCGAAGATCACCGCGCCGCCCGCCAGCGCCCAGACCGAGGGCGTCTCGTCGAAGATTAGCATGGCGACCAGCACCATCATCGGCAGCCGGGTGAACTCCCAGGGCATAACGACCGTCAGGTCGGCAAGCGCGAGCGCCCGGACGAACGCCATGTGCCCGAGCGACGCGACGCCGGCGAGCGCGAACAGCACGATCCAGGTCTCCCAACCCGGCCACCGCCAGACGAACAGCGCCGGCGGCAGCGACAGCGCCGCGATGATGGCCGAGGCGAGGAAGACGATGCGCTCCACCGGCTCCTGGTGCGCCAGCCGCTTGATGACGAGCGTCGAGGCCGCGATCATCACCGCATTGGCGAAGGCGAGGCCGGAGCCGGCATTGAGCCCCGAGAAATCCGGGCGCAGCACCAGCATGGAGCCGAGGAAGCCGACCACGATGGCGGTCCAGCGCCGCGCGCGCACGGTCTCCCCCAGCACGAGTGCCGCGCCCGCGGTCGCGAAGAGCGGCATGGTGAAGGAGAGCGCGGTAACATCGGCGAGCGGCATGACGATGACCGCCCAGAAGCCGCAGATCATGCCGACCGTGCCGAAGGCGCCGCGCATCGCGTAAAGGCGCCAGGGGAAGCCCGGCCGCCGGAGCGCCGAGAGGTCCAGCCGGCGGAAGAACGGGGCCATGAAGGCCAGCACCAGCAGGTTACGGAAGAAAACGATCTGGAAGGGGTGCAGCTCGGTCGAGGCGAAGCGGATGCACACGCTCATGGCCGTAAACGCGGCCATCGCCGCCATGGCAAGAATGCCGGCCTTGGCGATAGCCGGCAGGCGGTTCCAGGCCGGGATCAGCCGAATAACGGGGACTCGTCCTCGACGGGCTCGGGGTCGAGCTGGGGCCGCTCCGCGGCTTCGAGCGCCTCGCGCTCCTCGGGCGGCAGCTTGGCGCGCGCCTTGGCCGTTTCCTCGGCCAGGTCGATATAGGTGCAGAGGCCAAGATCGACCGGGTGCTGCGGTCGGATATTGCTGGTGTTCCAGTGCGTGCGCTCGCGCACGGCCGTGATCGTGTTTTTGGTCGTGCCGATCAGCTTGCCGATCTGCGCGTCCGAGAGTTCGGCCCGGTTGCGGAGCAGCCAGGCGATCCCGTCCGGCTTGTCCTGGCGCTTGGAGACGGGCGTGTAGCGCGGGCCACCGCTGCGCGCCGTGGCCCGCGGCGAATCCCGTTTCGCCATGACGAGCCTCTCATCGGGCAGGGCTTCGCAGCGGGCGATCTCCTCGCGGGTGAGTTCATCATGCGCAATCGGATCGCGGCCATTGATGCCGGCTCCGATATCGCCGTCCGCCAGCGCCTGCACTTCCAGTGTATGAAGGCCGCAAAACGCGCCGATCTGCTCGAAGGTAAGGCGCGTATTGTCGATCAGCCAGACCGCTGTCGCCTTCGGCATAAGGGGCATGTCCATGGGAGAGGCGCTTTCGGTTTCAGGGAAGATAGCGAGTCAGAAATAGGATGTTTCACTTCGGTTGCAAAGGCCGGGGCGGCAGGACCGGGCCGGGCGCCGCTTCGTCGAATTGCGGCAGATCGTCGGTAATCCGGTGCCAGGGGGCCATAGAGCCGGTGTAGATATGGCGGTCCACATCCCGCCCGGGGTCGTCGTCCAGCGCCGCCATCGGCGTGACGGCGAGGCCGCGCTCCTCAGAGCGCCGGGGAACGCCCGAGCCGCAGACGCGGCAGAAGGAAACGGCGAAGAACCGCGCTTCCGGCAGCTTCCAATCGACGGCCAGCTCCTCGCCCCGGAGGAAGCGCAAGCCGTCGGCCGACGTGAAGCCGTTGGTGGCATGGGCCGCTGCGCGCGCCCGCTGGCAGCGCGAGCAGTGGCAGTTGTGGACGCGCCCGAAGGGCTCCAGCACTTCCCAGACGATGGCGCCGCAAAGGCAGCTCCCGGCCAGCCCCTCCACGCCCTCCGGCCGGCCGCGCGGGATTTCCGGCAGCCCCTTGTTCGGCGGCCAGCCGTCGAAGCGGATGAGGTCGTCGGAGATCCTGTCCCAGGCCGGCGCCGAGGCAGCGAAGATATGGGCGTTCGGGCGTTTCCCCGGATCGTCGGCGAAGAGGCCGGCCGGCACGAACCAGCCGCCTGCCGGCGAGCGCCCCGGCAGGGAGGAGCCGCAGGCGCCGCAGAAGGAGCGGTGGAAGCCCGGCGAGGATTCGTAGCGCCGGACCGCATCTCCCCCGGCGGTCCACCGGAACGCCTCCTCCCGGACCCGCGCCATGGTTGCGAAGGCGGCGCCGTGATGCTTGCGGCACATCGAGCAATGGCAATGGGAGAGGTCGCGCACCGCGTCCACGGCGAAGCGCACGGTCCCGCAAAGGCAGCGTCCCTCGATCATCTCGGCCCTCCCGGCAAATCGGCGGCGAGCATAGCGCAAACCGGGCATCCATGAGGCGGTACGGCTTGATCGACGGGGAGAAAGTCCCTTTAGTCGACCTACAGACTGTCCCGGCCCGCTGTCGTCTCGCAGCCTTCGGGACGATGCCGTCGGACGGAGGGCGAAAGCATGAGCAGCGAGACCATCGTCATCCGCAATGCGGCCTGGATCGCGGCCTGGGACGGCAGCGGGCACCGCTACCAGCGGGACGGGGACATCGCCTTTGCGGGCGACACCATCGTCCAGGTGGGCGGGCGCTACGAAGGCGCGGCCGACCGGGTCGTGGACGGCTCGCGCCGCTTTGCCATGCCGGGCCTCGTCAACCTGCATGCGCACCCCCACACCGAGCCCGCCTACAAGGGGGTCCGCGAGGACCACGGCGTGCCTGAGATGTACGACACCGGGCTCTATGAGCGCATGTGCGCCTTCGTCCTGGACGCGGACGGCCGCCGGGCGGGGATGGAGATGGCCTATGCCGAGCTGCTGCTTTCCGGCGTCACCACCGCGGTCGATCTCTCGGGCCCGGTGGAAGGATGGCTGGATTGCGCGGGACGGAGCGGGCTCAGGTTCTATATCGGTCCCTACTTCGCCGACGCCCGCTGGAAGATCGACGAACGGCGCCGTCTTCGCTTCGAGTGGGACGAGGCTGCGGGGCGGCGGGCCTTCGAGGCGGCGGTCCGCGTCATGGAGGAGGCGGAGCGGCATCCGGGCGGCCGGCTTCGCGGCATCGTCTTCCCGGGCCAGATCGAGACCTGCACCGAGTCGACTTTGCGCGATGCGGCCGCCTTCGCGCGCCAGACCGGGCCCCCGCCCACCACCCACATTTCCCGACATCGGCTTCCTCGGGCCCGACGCCATCCTCGGGCACGCAATCTTTATCGACGGGCATCCGGACATTCGCTGGCGCGGCGGCGCCGACCTCGGCCGCCTCGCCGATTCAGGGGCGTCGGTGGCGCATTGCCCCTCGCCCTTCGCGCGCTACGGCCAGGCGATGGACCATTTCGGGCGCTATCGGGCGCGCGGGATCAATGTCGGGCTCGGCACCGACGTCGCCCCGCACAATCTCGCCGAGGAGATGCGGCTCGCCATCATGCTGGCCCGCGTGATGGCGGCCGACTACCGCGCGGTGGATACGGCCGAGATGTTCCGCGCCGCCACGGTGGGCGGGGCGGATGCGCTCGGTCGTGCCGATCTCGGCAGGCTCGCGCCGGGCGCGAAGGCGGACATCGTGCTGCTCGATCTCGACCATCCCGCCATGCGCCCGGCGCGCGACCCGCTGCGCACCTTCCTGTTCGAGGCGGCGGACCGGGCGGTCCGCGAGGTCTTCGTGGACGGCCGGCCCGTGGTCGAGAACGGCCGTCCGCTCCATCTCGACCCCGAAGGCGCCGCGGCGCAGCTCGAGGAGTCCCAGGCGCGGATGCTCGCGGAGGCGCCCGCGCGCGACTTCCTGGGCCGCGCGGGCGACGACATCGCGCCCCATTCGCTTCCCCTCTGAGCCCCTCGCAGCAGGACCGCCATGCCGACACCGCGCCCCAACCTCTCCATCGACGCCGGCCGCCTCCGGGCTGCGCTCGACCGCTCATCGGAGATCGGGGCCGGCCCCCGGGGCGGGCTGCGGCGCCTCGCGCTCTCCGACAGCGACGGTGAGATGCGCGCCCAATTCGTCGAATGGTGCGAGGCCAGCAGCTTCCGGGTCACGGTCGATGAAGCGGGCAGCATCTTCGCCCGGCGAGCGGGGCAGGACGACAGCCTGCCGCCCGTCGTCATCGGCAGCCACCTCGACAGCCAGGCGTCGGGCGGGCGCTTCGACGGCGTGCTGGGCGTGCTCGCCGGGCTGGAGGTCCTGCGCACGCTTGAGGACAACGGCATCGTCACGAAGCGGCCCGTCGAGGTCGTCAACTGGACCAATGAGGAGGGCGCGCGCTTTGCCCCGCCCATGGCCGCCTCGCGGGTCTTCGCGGGCTTGGCGACCGTGGAGTGGCTGCACGACCTCACCGACGATGACGGCATACGCTATGGCGACGAGCTCCGGCGGATCGGCTATCTGGGCGAAGCGCCGGTCGGGGGCCGCGCGCTCGATTCCTATTTCGAGCTGCATATCGAGCAGGACTCCCTGCTGGAGGAAGCGGGCGTGTCGGTTGGCGTGGTGACCGGCGGCTATTACAGCCATGCGCTCAACTGCGTCTTCCGGGGCGAGTGCGCCCATACCGGGCCGACGGAGATGAAGAAACGCCGGAACGCGATGATGGGGGCGGCCTATTTCCTCGCCGCCGTCAACGACATCGGCTGGGACTACGAGCCCGTCGGGCGCACCTCCGCCTCGCGCATGCAGATCTGGCCGAACCGCTTCGGCATCCTGCCGGAATATGCCGAGGTGACCGTGGATATGCGCCACACGGAACGCGCGGTCACCGACGAAATGATCGCGAAGACCCGCGCGGCGCTGGCGCAGGCGGCCGGGAGGGCGCAAGTCGAGGCCGAGGTCACCGCCGAGTGGACCTTCGGCGACGAGGCGTTCGACCCGGAATGCACCGGCCTCGTGCGGCAGGCGGCCGAGGCGCGCGGCACGTCCTGCATGGACATGCGCAGCATCGCCGGCCACGACGCCTACTACATCTCGCGCATCGCGCCGACGGCGCTGGTGTTCAGCCCCTGCATCGGCGGCATCACCCACAACGAGGCCGAAGACATCCCTTGGGAGCCGACCGTCGAGGCGGTCAATGTGCTGCTCGACGCCGTGCTTGCCCGCGCGGACCGCTGACTGCAGGCGAAATCAGAACTCGATTACGATCTTGCCGAAATGGCCTGCTGCCTCCATGCAGCGATAGGCGTCGGGCGCGTCGGCAAAGGCGAAGCGCCGGTCGATGACCGGCTTCAGGCCGCCGGCTTCGATGGCGGCGTTCATGTCCAGGAACATGGCCCGGCTGCCGACATAGATGCCCTGCACGCGGATCGACTTGCGCAGAATGGGCATCGGGTTGGCCGCGCCCTGGGTCAGCACGCCGATCATGGCGATATGGCCGCCGACCCGGACCGCCTCGAGGGACTGCTCAAGCGTACCGCCGCCGCCGACCTCGACGACATGGTCAACGCCGGCGCCGCCGGTCAGATCCTTCACCGCGCCCGCCCAGTCCGGCGTCTCGGAATAATTGATCGTCCGCCACGCGCCCATATCCCGGCTCCGGGCCAGCTTGTCGTCGCTTTTCGACGTGACGATCGCGCGTGCGCCCGTCAGGACACAGAATTGCAGGGCGAAGATGGAGACGCCGCCAGTGCCGAGCAGCAGCACCGTTTCCCCGGCCTTGAGGCCGCCGCTGACCGCGAGTCCGTTCCAGGCGGTGAGCGCCGCGCAAGGCAGGGCCGCCGCCTCGGCGAAGTCCAGATGAGCAGGGACCGGCACCGCTCCGTGAGCGTTCAGCACGACCTCCTCGGCCAGCATGCCGTCGATCGGCCCGCCTTGGGCGCTCTCCATGGCGGCTTCCGAGATGGCGCCGGCGGCCCAGTTCTGGAAGAAGCAGCCGGCAACCCGGTCGCCCGCGGCGAGGCCGGTAACGCCTTCGCCGACCGCAATCACCTCGCCCGCGCCGTCGGAATTGGGGATGCGCGGGAAGGCCAGGCCGACCCGGCCCGGTGTCCGCACGGTATTGAGATCGCGGTAGTTGATCGAATTGGCCCGCACCCGGACCGCGATCTGGCCCGGCCCCGGCTTGGGGGAAGGCCGCTCGGCGGATTGCAGGGCGTCGATGCCGCCCTCGTCGATGATCTGCCAGACTTTCATGGGTTGCCCGGTCTCCGATGGATTGTCTTCGAATAGGAAGTCGGGCCGTACAACCCGAATGGATCATGCTCTACAGGTAATTCGACACCTCGACGAGATTGCCGTCCGGGTCGCGGAAATAGACCGAGCGGATGGGGCCGAGCGCGCCGCTGCGCTCCGAGGGCGGGGTTTCGATTTCGACGCCGCAGGCTTCCAGATGCGCGACGACCTCTTCCAGCGGCGTTTCCGTGATGAGGCAGAAATCCTCGCCGCCGCAGCGCGGGTCCCGCGCGCGGTACCAGTCCGTGTCGTCGGGATGCAGGTTGATCTTGTGCGCACCGAAGCGGAGCGCCTTGCGCACGATGCCGTCCTGCCCGATGCCGTCCCGTCCGAAGCTGACGACCTCCATGCCGAGCGCCTTCGCGTAGAAGTCGCATGTGGCCTCGACATCTTTCACCCGCATCACGAAATGGTCGAGCCGCTCTATCCGTATCATCGCCGCCTCCGCTCTACTCCGGATTGCTTTCGAACCCGTCCAGCCGGTCGCGCTCGGCCAGTTCGGCGTTGCGCTCGGCGGCCGGGCCGTAACCGCCCCCGCCGCCGGTGCGGACGATGAGCCGGTCACCGCGGCTCAAGGGGAATTGCTGTTTCGAGCGGAGCGGAATCCGCTGGCCGCCGCGCTCAACGAGGGTCTCCGCCTTCGCGCCGGGGCCGCCGCCGAACAGGCCCCCGGCGGCGAAGCGGAACCGGTCCCCGTAGGTTGCGAAGGTCACGCCGTCGTCGAGAATCCGGTAGATGCGCTGGAAGCCCATGCCGCCGCGCTGCCGCCCGCCGCCGCCCGAGGCCGCGCGCAGGCTGTAATCCTCGACCCGGAAGAACGGATAGTCGCTCTCCATTGCCTCGATCGGGATGTTGGAGCAGTTGGACAGCATCGAGTCCACCGCATCGCAGCCGTCATTCCCGGGCCCCGCCCCGTAGCCGCCGCCGAAGATTTCCAGGTAGATGTTGTAGCCGCGATCATGCTTGTGGCTGATGCAGCTCACCGTCGTCGTGTCGAAGCCGGGCGCAATCACCCTGTCCGGCACGGCGCCGGCAAGCGCGTTCATCACCGCATTCACCACCCGGTAGCTCGGCAGCAGGCGGGCGCGCACCGGCGCGGGCGGGCGCGGATTGACGAGGCAGCCATAGGGCGCGGTCACCGAAATCGCGCGTTCCGCACCTTCGTTGAACGGGATGTCGGGGTCCGTCAGCACCGCCTTGATGCAGGCGATGGCCGAGGAGACGGTGGAGGCGAAGGGGCTGTTCATGTTGGTGGCGACCTGCGGGGCGGTGCCCTCGAAATCCACCGCGATCGAATCCCCCTCGATGGTGAGCAGGGCCCGGACCGGCACGGGGTCCTCGCCCCGGCCGTCATCGTCGAGCCACGCCTCGCCCCGGTAGCTGCCGTCGGGTGCGGCCGCAATCGCGGCCCGGATGCGGCGCTCCGAGTAGTCCAGCATTTCGTCCATGGCCGCGAACACCGTGTCCCGCCCGAATTTGCGGCAGAGGCTCTTCAGCCGCTCGCCGCCCACGGCATTGGCGGCGAATTGCGCGTTGATGTCGCCGATGGTGGCCTCCGGCATGCGCACATTGGCGCGCACCAGCCGCTCGAACGGGCCGCCGTTCCAGTCCCGCTCGACCGACCAGCGGCTCGGCGGGAAGGTGATGCCCTCTTCATGCACGTCGCCGGCATCCGGATTGAGACCGGGCGCGCCGCCGCCGAGGTCTATGTGGTGGACGACCGTGGCCGTGACCCCGACCAGCGCGCCGTCCAGGAAGATCGGCGAGAACAGGAAGATGTCCGGCAGGTGCTGCCCGCCGGAATAGGGGTCGTTGTTGACGAGGAAATCCCCCTCCCGGAGCGTCTCCAGCGGGTGGTGCTCCAGGCAGGCGCGGAAGGTGTGCGTGACGGAGCCGAGCTGGATCGGGATGAGGTCCGCCTGGGCCACGACCCGCCCCTTGCGGTCGAGAATGGCGGCCGAGCAGTCCTGGGCCTCGCGCACCACCGGGGAATGGGCCGAGCGGATGAGCTTGATCCCCATTTCGTCGGCGGCCGCGGTCAGCGCCTGGGTGATGACGGCCTGATCGACCGGCGAAACCTTCATGGGCCTGTCCCTTTCGTCAGGATGGCATTGCCGTGCCCGTCGGCGGCGGCCGTCCAGCCCGGCGGTGCGTAGATCGTCGCGCTGCCGTCGTCGATCAGCAGCGGCCCCGTCATGGCGTCCGGGCCGAGTTCCGCGCGGGCGAGCAGCCCGGCCTCGAGCGCCTCGCCGCGTTCGGTCAGCCGGGCGCTGCGGGGCGGGGCGCGGCCGTTTGCCGGCGCCCGGCCCATCGCCGGCATGGGCGGCGGCGGCGCCCGGACGCCCACGCGGAAGGACACCACCTCGACCGGGTCCCCATGCGGCTTCGCGAACTCGAACACGCGCCGGTGCGCTTCGCCGAACAGCCGGGCAAGCTCTTCGGCCCGCAGGTGGGCGAGGTCCATGCCGGAGAGCGAAACCGGAACCTCGAAGGCCTGGCCCAGATAGCGCATCTCCAGCACCCGGTCGAAATCCGCCTCCGCCTCGATCCCGAGTGCCGCCAGATAGTCCCGCGCTTCCGCCTGCAGGGCCTCCACGGTCTCGCGGATGGCGCCCATGCTGGCCTCCGAGACCGCAAGCCGCCGGGTCCGGGTCCGGTAATGCACATGGTCGGAAAGCAGCAGGCCGGACGCGGAGAGCACGCCGGCATTGGGCGGCACGACGACGGTGCCGATGGCGAGGTCTTCGGCCACTCTTGCCGCATGCAGCGGGCCCGCGCCGCCATAGGGCACCAGCACATAGTCGCGCGGGTCGCGCCCGCGTTCGGTGGAGACGCGCTGGATGGCGCGCACGATGCTGACTTCCGCGAGGCGGACCACGCTGTCGGCAAGCTCTTCGAGCGGCAGGGCGAACCGGACGGCCAGCGGCTCCAGCGCGCGGCGGGCCGCCTCCGGGTCCACCGCCATGCGCCCGCCGAGAAAGGCGTCCGCCCGGAGTGTGCCGCGCACCAGATGGGCGTCCGTCACCGTCGGCCGGTCGCCGCCGCGCCCGTAGCAGGCGGGCCCCGGCGCCGCCCCGGCGGAGTGCGGGCCGACGCGCAGCAGGCCGCCGTCATCGACCCAGGCGATGGAGCCGCCGCCGGCCCCGACCGTCACGATGTCGATCACCGGCGTCTTCACCGGCAGGCCGTCGATCCGGGTCATGGAGGCAAGCTCGGGCCGGCCGTCGGCGATCAGCGCGACATCGGTGCTGGTGCCGCCCATGTCGAGCGTGATCAGGTCGCGGAAGCCTGCGCCGGCCACGCTGCGCACCGCGCCGACCGCGCCCGCCGCGGGGCCGGAGAACAGCGCGGAGATGGCGTTCAGCTCCATGGCCTCGGCCGGCATCCGCCCGCCGTTGGACTGCATGATCGAGAACCGCCCGGCGAAGCCCCGCTTGGCGAGCGCGGCGGAAAACCGGCTGACATAGCCGGCCATGACCGGCTGCACATAGGCCGCGAGCGCAGCGGTGGAAGCACGCTCATACTCGCGGAACTCCCGCGTCACATCGCTCGAGCAGGTGACCGGCAGCGCCGGCGCTGCCTCCTGGATGATCGCCGCAACCGCCCGTTCGTGGTCCGGATTGGCGTAGGCATGCAGGAAACAGAGCGCCGCCGCTTCATATCCGCCCTCCGCCAGCGCCTGCCGGACAAGGCGGGCGGTGGCGGCGCGGTCCGGTGCCTTGAGCACCTTGCCGTCGGCTGCCATCCGTTCATCAATCTCGAATACGTCGCGCCGCGCCACGACAGGCTCGGGCTTGCGGTAGCGCAGGTCGTAGATCGCGTGCTTGTCGTGGCGCTGGAGCAGCAGCAGGTCGCGGGTTCCCCTGGTCACGAACAGGCAGACCGCGGCGCCCTTGCGTTCGAGCACGGCGTTGGTCGCCACGGTCGAACCGTGGACAAGCTCCTCGATTTCCGCCGGGTCGAGGCCGGCGGCGTCGAGCGCGTGCATGGCGCCGAGATCGGGGCTGGCCGGCGTGCTCGGCACCTTCGCCGTCAGCACGGTCCCGCCCTCGACCGCCACCAGGTCGGTGAAGGTCCCGCCTACTTCAATGCCGACGCGCATGCCCGCTCCCGGTTTTCGCCTTCCCCTCTGCCGGGCTAGAGTGCCTCCGCGCACACGGGAAGGGAAGGCAGGGAGTGAAGGCGCCACGCTTCTCCTATGTCCGGCCGGAAAGCCTCGACAGCGTCCAGGAGCTTCTTGCGGAGCACGAGGACGAGGCCCGCATCCTCGCCGGCGGCCAGAGCCTGATGCCGACGCTGAACATGCGGCTCTCCGAGCCCGGCCTCCTGATCGACATCAACCGCATCGACGCGCTGAAAGGCATCTCGCTGGAGGACGGGACGGTGAGGATCGGCGCGCTCGCCCGCCATGCCGAGGTGCTGGCGTCGCCGCTTGTGGCCGGGTATCTGCCGCTGATCGCGGACGCCATGCCCCATGTCGCCCATGTTGCGGTCCGCAACCGCGGCACGTTCGGCGGCAGCATCGCGCTCGCCGACCCCGCCGCCGAACTGCCGGCCTGCGCGGTGGCGCTCGACGCCTCTTTCGTGCTGGCGAGCCGGCGCGGGCGGCGAACGGTCCCCGCCCGGTCCTTCTTCCACGGGCTCTACGAGACGGAGCTCGCCGAGGACGAGCTTCTGGTGGAGGCCCGCATCCCGGTCCTCGCCCCCGGTTACCGGTCGTCGTTTCTGGAATTCGCCCGGCGCCACGGCGACTTCGCGCTCGCCGGCGTCTGCTGCCACGCCCGTGTCGAGGGCGGCGTGCTGAGCGATGTCAGCCTGGCCTGTTTCGGCGGCGAGGACCGGCCCCGGCTCGCCGCCGCCGCCTCGGCCGCGGCGGAAGGCAGGGCGTGGTCGGAGGAGGTGAAGGACGCGGTGAAGACGGCGCTCGGCAGAGAGCTCGACCCCGCAGGCAGCTTCCATGCCTCGGCTGAAACCCGCGTGCATCTCGCGCAGGTGCTGGCAGGGCGCGCGGTGGATCGCATGGTCGCGGCGGATTGAGAAGGGGGCGGAGGGATGGAAGAGGCCGCCGACATCGCGCTTATCGTCAACGGCGAAGCGGTCTCCAGGCGCGTCGAGGCGCGGCGGCACCTGGTGGACTTCCTGCGCCTCGATCTCGGTCTCACCGGGTCCCGTCTCGGATGCGAGCACGGCGTCTGCGGGGCCTGCACCGTCCGGGTGGACGGCGCCATCGTCCGCGGCTGCCTGATGCTGGCCGTCCAAGCCGACGGGGCGGACGTGTGGACGATAGAGGGCCTGTCGGACACGGGCGAACTCGCCGATCTCCAGGACGCCTTCGTCGCGCGCAATGCGCTCCAGTGCGGCTATTGCACGCCGGGCATGCTGCTGACCGCGGCGGAGATGCTGAAGGCCGGCCGCAGGATGACACGGCAGGAGATACGCGAGTTCCTTTCCGGCAATTTCTGCCGCTGCACCGGCTATCACGCCATTGTCGACGCCATCGAGGCGGTCATGCAGGAGCGCTTCCGTGACTGACCGGCCCGAAGCCGTCGGGCGGCCCCTGCCGCGCAGCGGCGCAAGGCGGCTTGCCGCCGGCCGCGGCAGATATGCCGACGACCTCCGGTTTCCCGGCCTGCTCCACCTCGCCTTCGTCAGGAGCCCGCACGCGCATGCCCGGATCGTGAAGATCGATCCCGCGCCGGCGCTCGACGCCGTGCCGGGCGCAAAAGTGTTCACCGGGGCCGACATTGCGGCGATCTGCACTCCCTGGCAGGGAAAAATGGATCATCTGCCGACCCTGGTCTCGCCGCCGCAGCATGCCGTCGCGGTGGACCGCGCGGTCTGGCAGGGCGAGCCCGTCGCCGCGGTGGCCGCCGCCAGCCGCGCGCTCGCCGAAGACGCTGCGGCCGCAGTTGCCGTCGAGTGGGAGCCGCTGCCGCCGGCCGCAGTCCGCGACCGCACCTTGGACGCGGACGCCGCGCCGGCCCATCCGGAACTCGGCGGCAATCTCGCCTACGCCGCCGCGATCCGGGCCGGCGACCCGGAGGCCGCGCTTGCCGGGGCGGCGTATGTCGTGGAGGGCCGCTTCTCCTTCGCGCGCCATACCGGCGTGCCGCTCGAACCGAGGACCGTGATCGCCGACTACGACCCGGGCGAAGGCCGGCTCACCGTCCATGGCAGCCACCAGGCGCCCTGGCACCAGCAGGACACGCTGTCGCGCCATCTCGGCATCCCCGAGCACCTCATCCGCGTGGTGACGCCCGATATCGGCGGCGGGTTCGGCATCAAGCTGCACATCTATGGCGAGGAGATCGCGGTCTCGGCCGTCAGCCGGATCCTCGGCCGGCCGGTCAAATATGCCGCCGACCGGCTGGAATCCTTCGTCAGCGACATCCAGGCCCGCGACCAGAGGGTGGAGGCGCGGCTCGGCGTGGATGCAGACGGCGGCATCCGGGGGCTCTCCGTGGACGCGCTCTCCTCCTTCGGCGCCTATGCCTCCTACGGCCGCGCGCCCGTTAATGAAGGCATGATGACGATCTCGATGGCGGGCGGGCCCTATGCCAACGACCATTATGAGGGCCGGCTGCGCATCGCCTTCCAGAACAAGCCGCCGTCCGGCATGTACCGCGCGGTCGGCCAGCCGATCGCCTGCGCGGTGACCGAGCAGCTTGTCGATTGGGCGGCCCACGCCGCCGGCATCGACCCGGTGGAGATGCGCTGGCGCAACTACTGGGCCGGGGACGCCTTTCCGCTGAGGACGCCCGGCGGCATCGGCATGGACCGGCTGAGCCTCCGGCAATGCCTCGACAGGCTCGTCTCCATGATGCGCTATGATGCGCTTCGGGCCGAGCAGGCGGCGCTGCGCCGGAACGGGGTCTATCGCGGGATCGGGGTTGCGACCTTCCTCGAAATGACCGCCATCGGCGCGGAGCGCTACGGCCCGGCCGGCGCCCGCATCAGCACGCAGGACGGCGCTACGGTCCGGCTGGAGCCGTCGGGCAGGGTGCGCTGCGTTACCTCCGTCATCGAGATCGGGCAGGGAACCCTGAGCGCGCTCGCCCAGATCGTCGCCGACCGCCTGGGCGTGGCCCCGGAGGATGTCGGCGTGGTGGGCGGCGACACGGCGCTCGCCCCCTATGGCGGCGGCGCCTGGGCTTCGCGCGGGCTCACCATAGGCGGCGAGGCGGCCTGGCGCGCGGCGGAGGGGCTGCGCGGAAACATCCTCGAACTCGCCGGCTCGATCCTCCAGGCTGACCCCGCCGGGCTCGACCTCGCGGGCGGCGCGGTCTCGGACCGGGCGACGGGAGAGGCCCGGATGACGCTCGCCGAAATCGGGCGCATCGGCCATTTCCGCCAGGACACCCTGCCGCCGGGCGTGCAGCCGGAGCTTGCCGTCACCCGCCACTACGCGCCCGACGACGTGCCCTTCGCACTCGCCAACGGCGTGCAGGGCTCGTCGCTGGAGGTCGATGCGGAGACCGGCGCGGTCAGGCTGCTGGACCACTGGGTGGTCGAGGATTGCGGGCGGATCGTCAATCCGCTTCTGGTTGAGGAGCAGATCCGGGGCGGCGTCGTGCAGGGCATCGGCGGGGCGCTGTTCGAGGAATGCCGCTACGACGAGCACGGCCAATTGCTGAACGGCAGCCTCGCCGACTACTTGGTTCCGATGGCGGCGGAGCTGCCGGACATCCATGTCGGCCATGTCGAAACGCCGCTGAGCGGCACCGCGCTCGGCGCCAAGGGGGC
>JAPOZD010000199.1 GCA_026706245.1 Alphaproteobacteria bacterium | reverse complement strand
AGATCGGCGGCCATGCCTATGGCTGGGTCTATCCGGGGCCGATGGGCGCGGTGCTGACGCCGGGATTGCGCGGCGTGGAAGAGGCCGGGCACCTGCCCAACGCCTCCACCTTCTGCGGCAAGTGCGAGGAGGTGTGCCCTGTCCGCATCCCCCTGCCGCGCATGATGCGCCACTGGCGCGAGCGGGAATTCGCGCGCCGCCTCTCGCCAGCCAAGTTCCGCTACGGGCTCGGCCTCTGGGCCTTCTTCGCCTCGCGGCCGGCGCTCTACCGGCTCTTTGCGGGCGCGGGCGCCCGGGTGCTGGGTCGGGGCAGGCCCTGGCGGCGGCTGCCTTTCGCCGGCGGCTGGACCGGCACGCGGGACTTCCCGGCGTCGGAGGGCCGGAGCTTCATGAGCCTCTGGCGCGCGGGGCGGAGGCGCTGAAGCCGTGGCGTCGCGGGCGGCCCTGCATGAGCGCATCGTGGCGGCGGAAGGCGCGCGCGCCGTCGAGGTCGGCATCGACCTGCGCCGGCTGAACGAACCGGGTTCCCCGGTCTTCAACCGGGCCGAGAATTCGGCCCCGTTCTTCGTGGCCATGGGCGCCGTCTTCGCCGCGCTCTATTTCGGCGGCTGGGTCTGGGCGCTGGCGGTGGCCGGGACCGCGCTCATCCTGATGGCGACCGGCCTCCAGTATCTGCTCATGCTGAGGCTGCGCCGGCGCGCGCTCGCCTATGCGCTCTCCGATCCCGAGGGCTGGCAGCGGCTCTGGGACCTGGGCGGGCTGACGCTCCGCCTGCCTAGCCGGGACGACACGCTCATCGACTCCCCCGAGGGCGACTGGACCGGCTTCGCCGCCCGGCATCTGGGGCCGCGGCCATGAGCGGACGCGACGCCATTCTGGCCCGGATCAGGGCCGCCACCGCCGGCGCGAGGGGCGAAGCGGAAGAACGGCTTGCCGCCCGGCCGAGGGGCCCCCGGCCGGCCCGTGCGGCCGGTGACCCGCTCGAACGCTTCGCCGCGGAGGCGCGCGCGGCCGGCAGCACGGTCGCCGGCCCGGTGCCGCCGGAGGACGTGCCGGCCGAGATCGCCGAGTGGCTTGTCGGCGAAAACCTGCCGGCCCGCCTTGCCGCCTCGCCCGACCCGGCGCTCGACCGCTACCCCTGGAGCAGCCGTCCGCTGCTGACCCTGGAGCGCCGCCGGGCGGAGCCGGAGGACCGCGTGGCGCTCACGCCCTGTTTCGCGGGTGTTGCCGAGACCGGCACGCTCGCCATGCTTTCCGGGCCGGAACGGCCGGTCACGCTCAACTTCCTGCCGGAGGCGCATATTGCGCTCGTCCGCACACGCGACCTCGTGGGCGCGTATGAGGACCTTTGGGAGCGGGTGCGCGAGGCGGGCGATCCGCCCCGCACGGTCAACCTGATTACCGGGCCGTCGCGCAGCGCCGATATCGGCCAGGAGCTGCGCATGGGCGCGCACGGGCCGCGCCGGCTGCATATCGTGCTGGTCGATGACGAGCAGACAGAAAACATCGACGACGGGCAGGTGGAAAACATCGACGATGACGGCCTGCCGGAAGGCTCCGATGACGGCTAGCGCCGAAGATTTCGATGTCTGGCGCCGGTTGACGCAGGGCGTCCGGCCGCTGCCGGGCCGCCCCCTCCCGCCCGCATCGCGCCGGCCGGAACCGGCGGCGAAACGGGAGCCGGAGGAGCCGCCGGCCCCCGCGCCGGACGAAGCCGCGCCCCGATCCACCCCGGCCGGCGGCGGCATCGACAAGCGCACCGCAAGGCGCATCAGGCGCGGCGCCCTGCCGATCGACGCCCGGATCGACCTGCACGGCATGACGCGCGAGGAGGCCTTTCGCCGCCTCACCCGCTTCATCGCCGAGAGCCAGGCGGCCGGGCGCCGGCTGGTGCTGGTCGTCACCGGCAAGGGGCGCGGGGCGGACGGCATTTCCTCGGGCGTCATCCGGCGCGACGCGCCGCACTGGCTGGCGCGCCCGCCCAATGCCGCGCGCGTGCTCGACACGGCCCCGGCGCAGCCGCGCCACGGCGGCGAGGGCGCGCTTTATGTCTATCTCAGGAAACGGCGGCCGTGACGCCGGCGGCGCGCGTCGGCGCGGCCATCGAGGCGCTGGCGGAGATCGAGGAGACCGGCCGCCCGGCGGACGCCGTGCTGGGCGGCTTCTTCCGCGCCCGCCGGCATATCGGCGCGAGCGACCGCAAGGCAGTGGCCGAGCGCGTGTTCGGCGTGCTGCGCCGGCGCGCGCGGCTCGACTGGCATCTGGCCCGCCGGGGCGCGGAGCCGACGGCGCGCACACGCATGCTGGCCCGCCTGCTGCTGGTGGACCGCCTGCAGGAGCCCGGCGCCGTGTTCGGGCGCGGCAAATATGCGCCTCCGCCGCTGGACAGCGCGGAGCTCGACCTGTTCATGGCGCTGGCCGGCGAGCCGCTGGAGCCGCCGGAAATGCCCGCCCCGGTGCGCGCCGAATGCCCGGCCTGGGCGGAACGTGGGCTCAGGGAGAGCCTGGGCAAGGCCTTCGCCGAGGAGCTGCGCGCGCTGGCCGAGCCCGCGCCGGTGGACCTGCGCGTGAATGCGCTCAAGACGACACGCCGCGAGGCCCGGCGGCTGCTGTTCCGCGAAGGCGTCCGCGCCGAGCCGCTGGAGGACGCGCCCTGGGCGCTTCGCTGCGAGGGCCGCCCGGCGCTCGGGCGCACGCGCGCCTTCCGCGAGGGGCTGGTCGAGGTGCAGGACGCGGGCTCGCAGCGCATCGCGCACGCCGTCGCGGCCGGGCCGGGCATGCAGGTGGTCGATTTCTGCGCCGGGGCCGGTGGCAAGGCGCTGGCGCTCGCCGCCGACATGGAGGGCAAGGGCCGCGTCGTCGCCACGGATGTGCATGACAAGCGCCTCGCGCGCCTCGGCGAGCGCATGCGCCGGGCGGGCGCGCACAATATCGAGCGCCGCCTGCTGGAGAGCGAGCGCGACCGCTGGGTCCGCCGCCAGCGCGGCAAGTTCGACCGCGTGCTGATCGATGCGCCCTGCACCGGCACGGGCTCCTGGCGGCGCAACCCGGACGCCCGCTGGACGCGCGAGGGGCCCCGTCTCGCGGAGCTGACCGACCTCCAGGGCCGCATCCTCGAAAGCGCCGCGCGGCTCGTGAAGCCCGGCGGCCGGCTGGTCTATGCCACCTGCTCGCTGCTCCGCGAGGAGAACGAGGCGCAAGTAGAGCGTTTCCTGGAGGCCGCGCCCGGTTTCGCGCGCGCCGGGGACGACCTCCGCATTTCGCCCGCCCGCGACGGCTCGGACGGGTTCTACGCCGCCATTCTGGAACGGGGGGAGGCCCCATGCGCGAACGACTCCGCGACCTGATCGCCGAACGGGCGCTCTCCACCGGAGAGTTCACCCTCGCCTCCGGGGCGGGCACCCGATATTTCTTCGACATGAAGCAGGTGATGCTCGACCCGGAAGGGCTGGTGCTGATCGCCGAGGCGCTCCTGGAGCGGATCGGCGGGGAGCCGGCGGACCATATCGGCGGCATCGCCATGGGTGCCGTGCCCATCGTGGCGGCGGTCTGCGCGCTGAGCCGCGCCACCCCGCGCCCGCGCCGCGCCTTCTTCGTGCGCAAGGAGACCAAGGACCACGGCACCGAACGGCGCGTGGAAGGCTACCTGCCGGACGGCGGCGAGGTGCTGCTGTTCGAGGATGTGACGACCACCGGCGGCTCGGCGATGATCGCCGTCGAGGCCGCCCGCGCCGCCGGCTGCCGGGTGGAGACGCTCTACACCGTGGTGGACCGGCTGGAAGGCGCGGAAGCCAATCTCGCCCGCGAAGGCATCCGCCTCGCCCCGCTCTTCACCCGCGACGACTTCACGCTGTAGAATCCGCGCTGCGGCTAACCGGGAGCGTAGCGGCCGTCCCGGCCGGCGGTTTTCCTTATCGTCGGCGGCTTCATCTGCTGCTATGGCTACGGGATGACCGACCGAGGCCCGCCCGGGCTGTCCGCGCCAGGAGGAAAACCGGATGAAGATCAAGGCTGCGGTTCTCTACGAACCGAACAAACCGATGGAAGTGCAGACCGTTGATCTGGACGACCCGAGCGACGGGGAGGTGCTGGTGCGCATCGGCGCGGCCGGCGTGTGCCATTCCGACCTGCACCTCATCAAGGGCGAGTGGAAGACGCCCCTGCCCGCGGTGCTCGGCCATGAAGGTGCCGGAATCGTCGAGAAGGTAGGCGCCGGGGTAACCCGCGTGAAGCCGGGCGACCATGTGATCCTGAACTTCCGCGCCAATTGCGGCCACTGCCATTATTGCGTGGTCGGGCGCCCCGTGCTCTGCGACGGCATCGACACGCCGCGAACGGCCATGTTCGACGGCACCGTGCGCCTGCACCGCAACGGGGCGGACATTCACCACATGGCGCGGGTGTCGTGCTTTGCCGAATACGCCGTGGTGCCCGAGTCGGGTGCGGTGCCGGTGCGCGAGGACATTCCGCTGGACCGGGCCTGCCTCATCGGCTGCGCGGTCATGACCGGCGTCGGCGCGGTCGCCAATACGGCCCGCGTGAGGCCCGGCGACACGGTCGCCGTCATCGGCTGCGGCGGGGTCGGCCTGAACGCGGTGCAGGGCGCGGTGCTGGCCGGCGCGGACCGCATCATCGCCGTCGATCTGCTGGACAACAAGCTGGAATATGCCCGCCTGTTCGGCGCGACGGACACGGTCAATGCCGGCAATGGCGACGCCGCGGGCCGCGTGCTGGAGATGACTGGCGGCGGCGTCGATTTCGCCTTCGAGGCGATCGGCAACCCGACGGCGATACAGCAGGCCTACGAGATGTGCCGCATGGGCGGCACCACCGTGATCGTCGGCATGGCGCCGGAAGAAGACGTGCTGGAGTTCAACGCCTTGTCGATACCGCGCACCGAGCGCGCCATTGTCGGCTCGTGGTACGGGTCGGCGCGCCCCTGGGTCGATCTGCCCAGGCTCGCGGACATGTATATGCGCGGCCGGTTGAAGATCGACGAGCTGATAAGCCGCTCCTACCCGCTGGAGCAGATCAACGAGGCCTATGACGCGCTGCAGGCGGGCGAGGTGGCCCGGAGCGTGCTCACCTTCGAGTGAGCGTGGCGGCTGCTTCGGACGGGCGCGGCCGGTACGGCAGCCGACCGGTTTGAAACGGGCGGCGGCCCCTTCGACAAGCTCAGGACAGGCCCTTCGATACGCCGCTTCGCGGCTACTCAGGGTGAGGGCCTGCCGGATTCATACCAGCGGTCGTTGACTGAGACCGATTGCGGGGCCGTACCCACCGCCTGCCCTCGCGAAAGCGGGGGTCGCCCCGGACCCCGATCCAGGGCCCATCTCCGGCTCTCTCGACCCGCCTCGGCGGTGCAAACGGAACGCTGCCGAGGGCATCCGCTCTGTAACGGCCGGCTGCGCGCGCTCCTCCGTTCAGGGATGGGCCCCGGATCGAGGTCGGGGGCGACGATATGAAGACACAATCTTTCTATGAGTCCGAAGTTGAGCCCGCTGGTATCACACATCGCCCCGGGCGCGCCTCCGCGCCCCCCCTCATCCCGAGTAGCGGCGCCAGCCGCGTATCGAGGGACCGGACGCGCCGGGACCATCCTTCGATACGGCGCCAGTTGCGGGCGGCGGGGCGGGCTTGCGGCGCCATGCGAGGCGGCGCCCGCGCTGGAGGCCGTGGCGTTTCAGGAAGCACTGCAGCGCAGTCATGCTGAAAACCGCGCCCTCGGCGGCAAGCGCGCGGTGCAGCGCGCGCACGGAAAGGTCCGGCCGTTCCCTCAGAAGGCGGAAAATCCGCTCCCGCTCCGGCTCGGTGACGGACGCGCGGTCGGGCTTCGGGTCGTCAAGCAGATGGCCGCGCTCCCGGTAGCGCCGGACCCACCGGAGGACGCTCATGGCGCTCACATCGAAAAGCCGGGCCGCGGCCCGCGCGCTCATCCCCTTCTCCAGCACCGCCGCAACCGCCCGGCGGCGCAAGTCCCCGCCGACGGGCCTGCCCGATCGGCGCTCCGTCAATGTTCCGGTCATCTTCCCTCCCCTGCCGCCCCGGCCCTGCATCCTCTCTATCGGAACATTGCGCCGCCGCACCCGGCCGGCGCGCGCAGCTTCCCCGTCTGCCGCCCCCGGCGCGTTCAGCTCCCCACATCCCGTAGCGTGGCCGCAATGCGGCTCGTTTCGTCAGGTCATGGCCTTTGTTGTTCCCGTTATATACAGAATAAATCAGAATATAGACCCACTTCACTGGATTGACAACCTCCATGGAAGAAAAATTCGCCCGAGGCGCCAGAGCGGTGCACCAACTGTCGCTATCGGTTCCGGTCAACGACCGCCGGGCTAACCCCCCGCCGCCCTGAGCTGCGGGAACTCGGCCCGGAGCGCGTCGAAGGCCGCGCGGACCTCCGAGCCGTCGCCCCGCCGCGCCGCCGGGTCGAGCATATCGACGGCGTCGAAGACCCGGTGCTTGGCGTAGAAGCGCCAGTGGACGGGCAGCGCCGCCAGGCATTCGGTGAGCGCATCGTAATTGGCGTCCGTCCAGACGGATTCGAAGGCCGCCCGCTCGGGGCCGACATCGTAGAAGCCGTCCGCCTCCCCGCCGGCGCCGGCCGCCCGCAGCACCTCCGTGGCGGGCCCGTCCACCGCGCCGTCGGCGATGACCACGCCATAGGCCTCGCGCGCCTGCGCCGTCGAGACCCAGCCGCGCCGCCAGTCCAGCAGCACCGCTTCCGGAGCACGCCGGAACGGGTCGCCCCAGCCGCCCGCGCCGCCGCAGGTGACATGGATGATATCGCCGGGGCCGATGGTGAGGATGTCGGTGTTCCTCAGGTCCACCTCGCGGTTGGTTCCCGGATTCAGGATGAATTTCGATGCCCCGCCCGGGCGGCCGCCGGCGATTCCCCAGCCCGTGAAGATCGTCCGGTCCCGGTTGCGCGCCGTGACACGGGTGTTCGGCGAGAACGCCTGGAACACGAGTTCCGTGCCGAGCCCGCCGCGATGCAGGCCGGGCCCTGCCGAGTCGCGCGCAAGGCCGAACCGGAGCACCTTGATGCCCGCCTCAACCTCGTTCACTTCGGTCGGCGTGTTCTTCATGAAGCCCTGATTGGCGCCCGAGCCGTCCTGCCCGTCCTCCATCGCGCGCCCGCCGCCGCCGCCGCTCATCGGGCTGATCGCCGCCATGATCCGCCGGCCCGTGCGATTGTCTATGGTGTTGACGTTCATGATCGGCCCGCCGGAGGCCGGCGCGCCCGCCATGCGGTCCGGGGCCGCCTGGGCGAAGGCGCCGAAGGTGAGCCCGTGCAGGCGGTAGCAGCTGAGCGTGCGCATGCCGACGGCGGCCGGAAACTCCGGATTGACCATGGTGCCCGACGGCAGGATGCAGCGGCAGACGCGCGCAATGCCGGAGTTCAGGTAAAGCGACGGGTCCAGCGAGTAGAGCACATAGGTCATGCCGACCAGCAGCAGCACATGGCGCTCGTCGCCGCCGGTCGGCATGTTGAGCGAGGATTCGAGCTGCGGGTCGGACCCGGTGAAGTCGAAGATCAGCTCCTCGTCGCGGACGATCACCGTCAGCTTCATGCGGCAGGGACGCCCGTCCACCGAGTCCTCGTCCATGTAGTCGGCGAAGGGGTAGCTGCCGTTCGGCAGGCTGCGGACGATGGCCCGGGCCTGCGCTTCGGCATAGTCCAGCAGGTCCGCCACGCCCTCGCGGAAGGTGTCTGCGCCGAAGCGGGCGATCATCTCGCGGACCTTGCGCTCGCCGGTGTTACAGGCGGCGATCTGGGCCTTCAGGTCGCCCCAGTTCTGGTCGGGCGCGCGGACATTGGCGAGGAAGATGTCGAGCACCTGCCGGTTGAGCTCCCCTTCCTCCAGGATCTTGACGGGCGGGATGCGCACGCCCTCCTGGTGGATTTCCGAAAGCGTGCGGGAGAGCGAGGCCGGCACCGCGCCGCCGACATCGGTGTTGTGGATATGGCCGACGGAGAAGGCCACGATCTCGCCCTCGTGGAAGACCGGCTTCCAGATGTGCATGTCCGGCGAATGGGTGGAAACGAAGCCCGAATAGGGGTCGTTGGTCATCGCGATGTCGCCCGGCCGGTAGTCGTCGATCATGGCGATGGCGCGGCCGTAGTTCAGGCCGACGAACCAGGTGGCGCCGAGTTCCGTGGGCGTGGCGAAGGTCTCCCCCTCCGGCGTGGTGAGGCCGGTGGTGAAATCCTCGGTCTCCTTGACGAAGGTCGAATGCGCCGTGCGGTAGAGCGTGTAGGCCATGCTCTCCGCCGCCGCGCGGGTATGGTTCTTCAGGATTTCCAGCGTGACCTTGTCGATGGGCATGTCAGCCCTCCCTCGTCAGGATCAGGTTGCCCCGGACATCGACCTCTACCGAAAAGCCCGGAGGGACCACGGTGGTGCAGTCGTCCTGCGAGACGACCGCGGGGCCGGTGAAATGCCGGCCGGGCGCGAGGTCCGCCCGGTCGTAGAGCGCCGCCATGCGCTCGGCGCCGTCGAGGAAGACCCTTGCCTGGCCCTTCGGCGCGGCCGGCCCCGGCGCGGCCGCGGCTTCCGCCAGGGCCGGCTTCGGCACGGAGCCGCTCACCGTGAGGCGCAGATTGACCGCCTGCACCGGCGCCTGCCTGTCGGCATGGTCGTAAACGCGGGCATGTTCGCCGTGGAAGGCGTCGGCCAGCGCCGCGACCCGGCCGGCGGCGATATCGGCGCGGCCCACCGGGGTTTCGATCTCGTAGGACTGGCCGAGATAGCGCATGTCGGCGGACCAGATGAGCCGCGCCTCGCCCCGGAAGCCCTGCTCCTCGCGCAGCCAGGCGAGCGCCTCCGCCTCCAGCTCTCCCGCAAGCCCCTCCAGCACCGCCAGGCCGCCCGTGTCCAGATCGACGAAGGCGGTGCGGATGAAGTCATTTCGGATATCGGCGATCAGGCCGCCATAGGCGGACAGCACGCCGGGCGCGGGCGGCACGATCACCCGCGCCATGCCGAGCTCGCGCGCGAAGAGCGCGCCCAGCATCGGCCCGGCGCCGCCGAAGGCCAGCAGCGAGAATCCGCGCGGGTCCGCGCCCCGGCGCGACAGGAGCTTCGAGACCTCCAGATACATGCCGGAGACCGCGACGCTCACGATGCTCTCGGCCGCCTCGGAGAGCCCGAGCGACACGCGCTCCGCAATCCCGCCGACCGCGCGCGCGGCGGCCGCCCGGTCCAGCCGGACGGCGCCGTAGCCGAGTTCGCCCGCGCCAAGCAGGCCCATCGCGACGAAAGCGTCGGTGACGGTCGGGCGTTCGCCGCCCTGGCCGTAGCAGGCGGGGCCCGGCCGGGAGCCTGCGCTTTCCGGGCCGACCTTCAGCACGCCGAAATCGTCCACCCGGGCGATGGAGCCGCCGCCCGCGCCGATGGAAGTGACGGAGACCGTCGGCACATAGATCGGGAACTCGCCCACAAGCTCGCCCGTGCCGAAGGCCGGCTCGCCGCCCTGCACGACCGCCACATCCGCCGAGGTGCCGCCGACATCGAAGCTCAACACGTCCTGAGCCCCGATGCGCGCCGCCGCGTCGGCCGCGCCGATGGCCCCGGACGCCGTGCCGGACAGCAGCATGGCTATGGGGCGGGCCTTGCCGAGCTCGGCCGCCATGATGCCGCCGTTCGACTTGGTGATCATCGGCGCGGCCGGCACGCCGGCATCGCGGAGCGCCGCCTGCAGCGAGCCGATATAGGCGGCCACCCGGCGCTGCACATAGCCGGCGACGGTGGCCGTCACCGTGCGCTCATATTCCCGGATGACCGGCCAGACGTCCGAGGAGAGCGTCACCGCCATGCCGGGCTCCGCCGCCAGGATCGCATCCCGGACCGCGCGCTCGTTCGCCGGGTTGGCGTAGGCGTGCAGCAGGGCGACGACGATCGTGTCCGCTCCCGCCGCCTTCGCCTTCGACACCGCGTCCAGGACATCGGCGGGATCGACCGGTGTTTCGACCGAGCCGTCCTTCAGCACCCGCTCGGCGATGCCGTAAACCCGCTCGCGCGGCGCCAGCGGCGGCGGCCGGCGCGAGAAGATGTCGTAGGGGTCGGGCGTCTTCAGCCGCGCGACCTCCAGCACGTCCTCGAACTCCCGCGTCGTGAACAGCGCCAGCGCCGCGCCCCGGCGCTGGATCACGGTGTTCACGCCCACCGTGGTGCCGTGGGTGAAGAACCGGATACCGGAGGCCGGCTGCCCGTGGCGCCGGTCCAGCTCGGCGATGCCCTGCATGACCTCCGCGCCCGGCGTCTCGGGCGTCGAGAGGATCTTCAGGGTCCTGAGTTCGCCGGTCGCCTCTTCGAAGGCGCAGAAATCGGTGAACGTGCCGCCGATATCGACGGCGACCCGGCATCCCTTTGCAAGTTCCGACACAGGTGCCCCAATTCCATTCACAATCGCGGCCGCCGGTCGCGCAGGCCGCAGTCCCGCCCAGCATTTCCCGCGCCGCGCGCCAAGTCCAGCCTCGTCATCGCGGGAATATGCGGTACAAGCGCGAAATCCGGAACGGCGGAAAGAGGGCGGCGGCCATGCTCGCAGGACTCAACACGGCGCTGGTGACGCCGTTCGATGCGGCGTTCGCGTTCGACGAGGCCGCCATGCGCAGAAGCGTCCGCCGCCAGCTTGAGGCCGGCGCGGCCGGGCTTTGCGCACTCGGCGGCACCGGGGAGCCGCTGTCGCTCACCCTTGCCGAGCATTTCAGGGTCGTCGATACGGTCGTCGAGGAGGCGGCGGGCCGCGCGCCCGTCACGGTCGGCTGCCTGCTCGGCGCGCAGGCCGACATCCTGGCGGTCGCGCGCCATGCGGAGCGCGCCGGCGCCGACTTCGTCATGCTCGTCCCGCCCTTCTTCTTCTCCGCCCGGCCCTTCGACATCGAGTGCCATTTCGCCGCCGTCGCGGAAGCCTGCGGGCTGCCGATCGTGCTCTTTCACACGCCGGGGCGGAGCGGTGTGCGTCTGAATGCCGACGAACTGCTCGCCCTCATCCATGCGGTTCCGGCCATCCGGGGCATCAAGGAGGCGTCGGGCGACATGGCGCTCGCCGGCGAGGTGATGAACGGCGCGCCGGAGGGGTTCGCGTTCATGCAGGGCCTGGACGAACTGCTGCTGCCGTCGCTGGCGCTGGGTGCGGCGGGCGGCATCGTCTCGCTCGGCGAGCTGCTCCCGAGGAGCCTGCGCACGCTCATCGAGCATGCCGGGGCGGGCGAACTCGAGCCGGCGCGGCGGATACAACTCAGCCTCCTGCCGCTCTGCCGCTGGATCTATTCGGAGCCCAATCCCGGCCCGCTCAAGCATGCGCTCAAGCTCGCCGGCCGCCCGGCGGGCCCCTGCCGCCCGCCCATCTACGGCCCCCGCGAAGCCACCCGGCAGGCGCTGCAAAAGCTGCTGCCACCCCTGCTCCGCGCGGAGGCGGAGTGATGCGGGCCGGCTTGTCCCGGATATCAGCCTGTCGGCGCACCGAAAGGCGTCCCGCCGCTTACCTCGGGCTCGCGGGCGCGGGTCACCGACTGCATGGGGGCCGAACGGACGGTCCGGGCCGATGCGACAGGATACTTGACAAAAATAATTTACACGTTGTAAATTAGAAATACGAACATCGACTACACAGGGAAGCAAGCATGGTTCATGGCGAACACAACATCTTGGAAAGCAGGCCGATACACGAAGAGGTCCTCGCGGCGGCGCAGCGGCTGTGCCGGCCGGAGGACTGGACATTTCATCTGATCGACATCGTGCGCGCCCTGCCGCACCTGAACGAGCGCTCGGTCCGCACCCATGTCGTCAGCCGGTGTTGCGAAAACGCCCCGACGAACCATGCTCACAAATGGCCGTATTTCGAACGAATCGACCGCGGCATATATGAGATACGGCCGCCCTATCGCCAGACGGTCGAGCGCGTGCCGGAGCGTTCAGCGGCGCGCCGTGAAGAGGAGAGCAGCGCCTTGGCGGCGATTCATGTTGCGGTTTCGGAAAGCGATGGCTGGTATGTGGCGGAATGCCTGGAGGTCGCCGTCGTTACCCAGGGCCGGACGCTGGACGAAACTCTGGCGAACCTGCGGGACGCGTTGGAATTGCATCTTGACGAAGAGGAGCTTGCGAGGGCCGGATTGCCCCCGGAGCCTCGGCTGGTCGTAAACTACGAGACCTCGGCCCTCGCCTCCCGATGCCCCGCCTGAGACGACTGAGTTCGCGGCAAGTGCTGCGAATTCTGCGGGGCTTCGGCTTCGAGGTCGCCTCGATGCGCGGCAGCCATGCCAAACTCGTTCGCATGACAGCATCCGGCGAGCGGCAGGTTCTGACGGTTCCCGTCCATTCGCAAATGCAGACCGGAACGGTGCGGGCGATCTATCGTCAGGCTTCGCGCTTCATTCCGGGGGACGAGCTGCGGGCGGAGTTCTTTGCCGACTGACGGGCTTCCGGCGCCTGCCGCGGCCGGGACCTAGCGGTATCTTGCTTCCTGCTCGCTTTCCTCGGCCGGGCGGGCCATGGCGTCGATGATCTGCTTCAGGCTTATGCTGCCGATCGCCTTCCCCTCGCCGTCCACGACCTTGGCCCGGTCGGTCCCTGCGGCGCTCACCGCCTGCAGCGCCTCGTCGAGCACGAGATTATGCGCCACGCTTGGGCCGTCGATGCCCTCGCCCGGCGTCATCACCGATCGCGCTTCGATGACCCGGCCCCGGTTGATGTCCTTGACGAAGTCGAAAATGTAGTCGTCGGCAGGATGCAGGATGATGTCCTGCGGATTGCCCTGCTGGATGAGCGCGCCGTCGCGCAGGATGGCGATGCTGTCGCCGAGGCGAAGCGCCTCGTCGAGATCGTGGGTGATGAACACGATGGTCTTGTGCAGCTCCTCCTGCAGTCCGAGCAGGACCTGCTGCATGTCGGTGCGGATCAACGGGTCGAGCGCGGAGAACGGTTCGTCCATCAGCAGAATGTCGGCATCGGTGGCCAGCGCCCGCGCCAGGCCGACCCGCTGCTGCATGCCTCCCGACAGCTGCGAGGGATAATGGTTCTCGAATCCCGACAGCCCGACGCGGTCCAGCCATTTCCGGCTTTGCTGCTTGGCCTCCCCGATGGGCATGCCCTGGATCGCGAGGCCGTAGGCGGCATTCTCGGCCACCGTCTTGTGGACATGCAGCCCGAACCTCTGGAACACCATCGAGATGGAGTGCCGCCGGACCTCGATCAGCTCCTCCCTGGTCATGGCGAGCACATCACGCCCGTTGACCATGATCCGGCCCGAAGTCGGCTCGATCAGCCGGTTGATATGCCGGATCAGGGTGGACTTGCCGGAGCCCGACAACCCCATGATGACGGAGATTTCCCGGGCGGAGACCTCGATGTTGATGTCCTTCAGCCCAAGCACATGGTCGTGCTCTTCCAGCAGTTCCTGCTTGGACATGCCCTGCTGGACGGCGGCGAGCACGGATTGCGGCCGGGGACCGAAGATCTTGTACAGCTTCTCGATGCTGATCTTGGTCTCAGCCATGATCGACGCCCTCGCGATGCCGTTGCAGGCGCTGGCCGAATCTCTGCGACACCCGGTCGAAAATGATCGCCAGCGCCACGATGGCCAGGCCGTTCATCAGGCCGAGCGCCAGATACTGGTTCGAAATCGACCGCAATACCGGCACGCCGAGGCCGGCCACGCCGATCATCGAGGCGATCACCACCATGGACAGCGCCATCATGATGGTCTGGTTCACGCCGGCGAAGATGTTGGGCAGCGCCAGCGGAATCTGCACGCCGAACAGTTTCTGCCGGTAGTCGGCGCCGAAGGCGTCGGCGGCCTCCAGCGCCTCCTTCTCGACAAGCCTGATGCCGAGATTGGTCAGCCGCACGATCGGCGGGATTGCGTAGATGCACACCGCGATCAGGCCCGGCACCTTGCCGATGCCGAGCAGCATGACGACCGGTATGAGGTAAACGAAGGCCGGAATCGTCTGCATGATGTCCAGCACCGGCGTAATCGCCGTCTGCATCCGGTCCGAGCGCGCCATCAGGATGCCGAGCGGGATGCCGACCGCGATGCAGAGCAGGGTCGCGACCGAGATGATGGCCAGGGTGGACATGGTGTCCTGCCACATGCCGAAATACCCGATCGCGAGGAACGACAGCACGGAGCCGGCGACGACCGTCCTGCTGCGCGAGCCGAGCCAGGCCAGCCCCGCAATCACCAGAATGATGACCGGCCACGGCGCGGCGATCAGCAGTTTCTCGAACAGGACGAGGAACCGGAGCAGGGGCTCGAAGAAGTTCTCCAGCATCTCGCCGAATTCGCGCGAAAAGTCGCGAAACCCTCCGTCGATCGCTTTTTTCAGATCGCGAAGATTCTGGCGGTCCATCGAGGGGAATTCGATCAAGGATTCCATGCGGGCCTCCCATCGGGCTGGAGGAACGATTCCTTCAAATGCCCTTCCGATCCGGCGTCAGAGGGCAGCAAAAAGCCCGCCGGGACGGGTCCGAGCGGGCTTTTCTCTTCGAGTCAGGCAGTCGGCCGACCGCAAGACCCGCGTTACATTCCCTTCACTTTCGCCGCGACCTCGGCAGGCACCCAGGGCTTCCACACATCGGCATGCGCGCGCAGGAACTCCGCCGCGGCATCCGCCCCGTCGGCCTGGTTCTCGTCCATATAGACCAGCATGCCGTTCATCACGTCACCGGGGAACACGCGGTTCTTGAAATACGCCATGACCGCATCGCCCGCGTTCGCCGCGAAGTCCGCCGTGACCACGGTATGCACTTCCGACTTCGTCCAAGAGGACGGCTGCGGATCGGCGCATTCCTGCTCCGGCTTGACGATGCAGCCGTCCCAGTGCTCATTGCCGACGAAGGGCACGCCGAAGTCGAGCTTGACCATCTTGTGCCGGCCGATGAGCGCGGTGGGCGACCAGTAGTAGCCGAACCAGTTCTCGCCGCGGTTGACCGCCTTGGACATCGAGCCGTCAAGCCCGGCCGCCGAGCCCGGGTCCACGAGCTTCCAGCCCTTTTCCGCCATCTTGAAGCCGCGGAACAGGTTCGCGTTGGTCAGCTGGCAGCCCCAGCCCGCAGGGCATCCCACGAATGCGCCCTTCGAGGGGTCCTCGGCATCCGGGAAGAGGTCGGGGCGCTTCAGCACATCCAGCACGGTCTTGAGCTCGGGGTGCTTTTCCTGCACGTAGGGCGGGACCCACCAGCCCTCGCCCAGGCCGCTGATCGGGCCGCCATTGGCCGATTTCAGCCGGCCTTCGTCCATGGCGACCTTCAGGGGGTCGCGCACGGCGTTGATCCAGAGTTCCGGCGCCACGTCCGGCTCGCCCTTCTCGTTGAGCGAGGTGAAGGTCGGCATGGTGTCGCCGGGGACCAGTTCGACGTCGCATCCATATCCTTCGGCGAGGATGATCTTGTCGACTTCGGCCATCAACTGGGCGGAGGCCCAGTTCATATTCGCGATCTGGACCTTGCCGCAGTCTGCCATGGCCGCATTCGCGCCGAACACCAGCGCCAGGCCCAGCGAAGCCGTTTTCAGCAGGTGTTTCATGTTCGTTACCTCCTCTGTTTCGTGCGTGGCGATCGAGACGGTGCGCAGCAGGCGATATGGCCCCCTGACATTTGGCAGCACTACGGAAACGGCCGACGGGCCGCCACCGTCCGCCACCGACGGACGAAACGCTAACATGAGGGCGCAATGCCGACAAGGAGCGGCTCCGGCCCGCGTTTCCGGCGAAAGGCAAAGTCCTGTAACCTCGCCCGCCGCGGCCGACATCCGCAGCCGCCGGCGGGAGCGGGACAATGGTGGATCTTCAGGGGTTTCTGAAGCGCATTCCGAAGGTGGAGCTGCACTGCCACCTGCTCGGCACCGTGCGCAAGGCGACGATGAAGGCGATGGCGGCGCGCAACGGCGCGCGCACGACGGAAGACGAGATCGAGGGGTTCTACATCCGCGGCGAGAAGCCGGTCGGCGTGCTCGCGATCTTCCGCGAGATGGAGGCCCATATCCTGATGACGCCGGCGGACTTCCGGCAGATCGCCCGCGACTATCTGGAGGACGCCGCCGCCCACACGGTCCGCTATGCGGAAATCTACTGGAACCCGACCGGCAATCTCCGCCACACGGGCCTCTCCTACGGCGAGCTGCAGGCCGCCGTCCTCGCCGGCATGGCGGATGCGGAGCGCGACTTCGGCATAACCAGCAACCTCATCCCGAGCATCGACCGGGAGGCCCCGCCGGAGGACGCGGTCGAAATGGTGCGGCAGATGATCGCCAACCGGGACCCGCGTGTGCCCGGCATCGGCATCGACTACCGCGAGGTGGACAATCCGCCGGAGAAGTTCGCCGAGGCCTATGCGCTCGCGCGCGACGCCGGCTTCCGGCTGACGGCGCATGCGGGCGAGTTCGGCGAGCCCTGGACCAATGTCGCGGCCGCCCTCGACCTGCTCGGGGTGGAGCGCCTCGACCACGCCTACACCGTCCTCGACAATCCGGAGCTGACGGCCCGCTGCGCGGCCGAAGGCATCGTCATCACCGTCGTGCCGTCCAACAGCTACTATCTGCGCGAACTGGACAAATCCGAATGGGCGGAGAAGCACCCCATCCGGCGCATGGGGCCGGCGGGGCTCCGCATCCATCCCAATACCGACGACCCCGCCTTCCACCTCACGGACCCGACCCGCTGCTGGCAGAGCATGGTCGTCGATTTCGGCTATGCGCCCGCCGACCTCCGGGGTTTCATGCTGAACGGCCTCGACGGCGCCTGGATCGACGACGGGTTGCGCGAGCGCTGGAAGCGGGAGTGGAGCGCCGAGTTCGACCGCCTCGCGCAAGAGCACGGCATCGCCGGCTGACATGGACAGTGCCGGCATAGCGCAGGCGGCGGCCACACTCACCGGGGCGCTGGCCCGCTTCGGCGCTTCTTTCTCGCTCGGCGATGTGCCGGAGGACGACCGGCACTATGCGAAGCTGCTGGCGCTCGACCTGTTCGGCTGCGCGCTTGCCGGGCTCGACACGGAAGAGGCCCGATTGGCGCGCCGGGCCGCTCACTCCCTCTCCCCTGGCGGCGGTGGCGCCTCGATATGGGGAACGGGCGAGGCGGCAGCGCCCGGCGTGGCGGCGATGGTCAACGGCACGGCCGCCCATGCGCTGGAGCTCGACGATTTCCACGGGGTTGACCATTCGGGCGCGGTGACGCTCCCCGCGCTGATGGCGGTGGCGGACACGGGCGGCGAGGCGGACGGCAAGCGCGTCCTGGAAGGCATGATATTCGGCTACGAGGTCGGCCGCCGGCTGCTCGACGGGGCGGGCGGATACCGCCGCCACAACGCCGCCGGCTGGCACACGACCGGCACGCTCGGCAGCTATGCCGCGGCGGCGGCGGTCGCGAAACTCCTCGGCCTCGACGGGCAGCGCATGGCCTGGGCGCTCGGCATCGCCGGCAGCTTCACCGGCGGCACATGGGCGTTCAACGAGGACGGCGCGATGAGCAAGCGCTACCACGCGGGCGCCGCCGCGCAGACGGGCCTGCAGGCGGCCTTCCTCGCGCGCGAGGGCTTCACCGGGCCCGCCGCGGTGCTGGAGGCCGAGCGCGGCGGCTGTTTCCCGCTCTATGGCGAAGGCATGACGCCGGCGGCCCGCAGCGTCGCGGAGGGCCTCGGCCGGGACTTCCGCATCGGCTGGGCCGGGGTCAAGGTCTATGCCTGCTGCCGGGGCATCCACAGCGCGCTCGACGTGGCGCTCGATTTCCGGCAGGAACACGGGCTGCGCGCGGAGGAGATCGCGAGCGTCCATGTCCTCTGCACGCCGGTGCAGAAGGGCCAGCTCGGGCTCGCCCTGCCGAAGACGCGCATCGAGGCCCAGTTCAGCCTGCCCTACAGCACGGCCGTCGCCTTCCTGCACGGCGAGGCGGGCTACGAGTTCTTCACGGAAAAATGGATCGGCGACCCGGAAATCGAGGCGCTGGCCGCCAGGGTGGTGCTGGAAGCGGACGAAGGCCGGTCGCTGGAAGAGGAGCCGGTGATAACGGTAAGGACGCGGGACGGCCGGGTTTTCACCGGCCAGCAGCCCGTCCCCATCGGCGACCCGGCCAATCCCGTGCCCGAAGCCGATATCCGCGCCAAATACCGCGCACTCGCCACCCGCCACCTCGCGCCCGGGACCGTCCGCCGCCTGGAGGAAGCCGTGCTGGCCCTCGACAGCCCCGGCAGCCTCGCCGAAGTCCGGGCGATCCTGGCCGCGCGGGCGGAGCGTTCCGGCAGAGAATAGGGCGCGGTTTTGCCAGGAGAGAATCGACCGATCACGTCCCGGCCAACGGTTTCGACTGGTGCGTGCGAGCTGGAGCGCGCCTAGCTCCGCCGCGCCTGGACGAGGATGCCGACGATGGTTTCCTCGCCCAGGGACCGGCACGCCTCCAGGCGCTGAAGGCCTTCGACCAGCACCAGGCGCTTGCCGTCTTGACGCACCAGGATCGGCGTGCGCTGACCCTCTTCCAGTATGCTCTCGGCGATTGCCTGGACGGCTGCAGGATCGACGGTGCGGCGCCGCTTCATCGGAATGTAGATATCGGCGATCCTGAAGACCTGGTCTCTCAACATGCCCCAGCTTCTCACGCGCGGACGGCCCATGAAAGGATTCCCTATACCCGGCACGCCACCGCCGCTTTGCCGAAGGCCCCGGAGCGCTTTACCGGCCCCGCCTTTTCCGAAGGGCCGGAGCCCTGCCGGGAGCGGCACTGGCCTCCCGCGTAAGCCTGTAGGCGGCCATCGGTGCGGAGGCGGGCTTCGACCTCTTCCATGTGGGCAACCGCTACACCGCCCGCCCGAGCTGTTCCCTCAGCGCCTTGCGCTTCACCTCGGCGACGGCGCCGCGCGGCAGGTGGCCCAGCTGGAAGGGGCCGTAGGCGATGCGGATGAGCCGGTTGACCGGGTGGCCGAGATGCTCCAGCACCCGGCGGACTTCGCGGTTCCGCCCCTCGGCGAGCGCGACGGTGAGCCAGGCATTGCCGCCGCGCTGCTCGTCGAGGCTCGCGGTGACCGGCCCGTAGCGCCAGCCGTCGATCTCCAGGCCGCCGGCGAGCCGCGCCAGGCGCCCCTCATCGACCCGGCCCCGCACCCGCGCCCGGTAGCGGCGCACCCAGCCGCGCGCCGGCAGCTCCAGCTCGCGGGCGAGCCCGCCGTCATTGGTCAGCAGCAGCAGGCCTTCCGAGGTGAGGTCGAGCCGCCCGACGCTCACCACGCGCGGCAGGTGGGCCGGCAGGCTTTCGAACACGGTCGGCCGGCCTTCCGGGTCGCGGTCGGTCGTCACCAGCCCGGCCGGCTTGTGATAGCGCCAGAGGCGGGCCGGCTCCGGGGCGGCGAGGGGAGAGCCGTCCACTTCCACCAGGTCCTGCGGGCCGACATTTACCGCCGGGTCCCGGAGCGCCTTTCCGTTCAGCCTCACGCGGCCCGCAAGGATGCGCCGCTCGGCCTCGCGCCGCGAGCACACCCCGGCGCGCGCGATGCGTTTCGCGATGCGCTCGCCGTCCCCGCTCACGGCATAGCGTCACGCGCGGCCGCCACGAAGGCCTCGACGATGCGCGCGTCACCGGGGTCGATATGGAACTCCGGGTGCCACTGCACGCCGAGGCAGAAGCGGTAGCCCGGCGCCTCGATGCCCTCGATCACACCGTCCGGCGCGCGCGCATTGACGGTGACGCCCGGCGGCTCGTCGGCGGCGGCCTGGTGGTGGGCGCTGTTGACGCGGAGCGGCCCCGCCCCGACGATCTCCGCCAGCAGGGTTCCCGGCGCGACGGCGACTTCGTGGCCGGGCTCGGTGCGCGGGTTCGGCTGCTCATGGGCGAGCGCGCCCGGCACCTCGTCGGGGATGTGCTGGATCAGCCGCCCGCCCAGCGCCACATGCAGCAATTGCTGGCCGCCGCAAATGCCGAGCAGCGGCATGTCGCGGGCAAGCGCGCCCTCCACCATGGCGAGCTCGAAATCGGTGCGCCCGGGTTTGAGCGAGACGGCCTCATGGCGTTCCGTCGCGCCGAACAGCGCCGGATCGACATCGAAGGCCCCGCCCGTGACCATGAGCCCGTCTATGCGGTCGAGATAGGCGTCGGCGTGGCCGGTCTCGTGGGGCAGCAGCAGCGGGATGGCGCCGGCCGCGCTCACCGCGCCCGCATAGTTGCAGCGCAGCGCATACCACGGCAGGCTGGAATAGCCGCCGGCGGGTTCCCGGTCGACGGTAAGGCCGATGACTGGAAGGCGCGCCATGGCGCCCATCTACACGCTTCGCCGGGCAATGCAACGGGCGCTTCGGCTGGCCGAGGCGGCCGCGGCCCGCGCGCCTGCCGATGCGCCGGTGGGCGCGGTGCTGCTGGGCGCGGACGGAACCGCGCTGGCGGAGGCCCATAACGAGGTCGAGGCGGCAGCTGACCCGACGGCCCATGCGGAAATGCTGGTGCTCAGGCGGGGCGCGGCCAGGCTCGGCCGGCCGCGCCTCGACGGCTGCACGCTGGTCGTCACGCTCGAGCCCTGCGCGATGTGCGCGCAGGCCGCCGCGCATGCCCGGATCGCGCGGCTCGTCTTCGGCGCCTGGGACCCCAAGGGCGGCGGCGTGGACCACGGCGCGCGCGTCTTCGACCGCGAGACCTGCACCCACCGCCCGGAAGTCGTCGGCGGCCTGATGGAAGGCGAAGCCGCCGCGCTGCTGACGGCCTTCTTCCGGGAGCGGCGATAGTGTCCCGGTCCGGTTTCGGCGGGAGCGCTACAACGCAAAGGGCCACCCGTAGAGCCATGCCAGGATCAGCACGGCCCCGACAATCGGGATGGCCCCTGTCAGGAAATACATCGTCAGCAGCAGAACCCCTGCCAACACGACCACCAGAAACGATCTGATCCTCTCCATCGCCCGCCCCCGCATCTCGCCGTTCCGGCCCGAAGCTGGTGCCGGGCCGTGTGACCAATCCGCAGGAATGCAGAGAGTCCTGCCTATTCGCCGGGCCAGGGGGAGCTACCCCGCGGCCGCGCGTTGGCTGTTCTATTCAGCAGGCGGCCCGACGGAGCGGGTTGCCCACGGATTGGTCACGGAGTCAGTCTGCGTTCTGAAAGAGATCGGTGCAAGCGCGGCATGGCCGCCAACCGCTTGACGGCGCCGGGCCGGCGTTCCATAAGGGCGGCGATGCCGGCTCCGCGCCGGCTCCGCGGGATTTGATCGGGCAGCTTGCAGCCGCGTCACCAAGTGCTAAAGCGCCACGGAAGGCATTTCCGTGGGCCCGCCAACCGGCAACCCAGGGAGACGCCCATGCCCCGATTGCCCGACCCGCTCCATGCGGACACGACCGCCGTTCACGGCGGCATCCAGCGCAGCCAGTTCGAAGAGACCGCTGAGGCCCTCTACCTCACCTCCGGCTATGTCTATGGCACGGCCGAGGAGGCCGCCGAGGCCTTCGACGGCGAGCGCGAGCGCTACATCTACAGCCGCTACGGCAACCCGACGGTGCAGATGTTCATCGACCGGCTCGCGGCCATCGAGGGCGCGGAGGCGGGCGCGGCGACGGCGAGCGGCATGTCGGCCGTGTTCACCGCCCTGCTCGGCCTCCTGCGCCGGGGCGACCGGCTGGTCGCCTCGCGGGCGCTGTTCGGCTCCTGCGCGCATATCTGCACCCATATCCTGCCGCGCTACGGCATCGAGACGGAGCTCATCGACGGCAATGACCGCGCGGCCTGGGAGCGGGCGCTGTCGGAGCCGGCGAAGGCGGTCTTCCTGGAAACGCCGACCAATCCGCAGCTCGACATCATCGACCTGGAGGCGGTCTCGGAGCTGGCGCATGCCGCGGGCGCGCAGGTGGTCATCGACAATGTGTTCGCGACGCCGCTGCTGCAGAAGCCGCTGGAACTCGGCGCGGATGTCATCGTCTATTCCGCCACCAAGCATATCGACGGGCAGGGCCGCTGCCTCGGCGGGGCGATCTTGGGGTCGCGGAAGTTCTGCGACGAGGACCTCCAGCCTTTCATCCGCCATACCGGCCCCAGCATGAGCCCCTTCAACGCCTGGGTCATGCTCAAGGGCCTGGAGACGCTGGCGGTCCGGGTCGAGCGCCAGTGCCGCACGGCGATGGAGGTCGCGCTCTGGCTGGAAGGGCGGGCCGGCGTGAAGCGGGTCATCTATCCCTTCCTCGATTCCCACCCGCAGGCGGCGCTCGCGCGCCGCCAGATGAAGGACGGCGGCACCGTCGTCACCTTCGAGATCGAGGGCGGGCGGGCGCAAGCCTTCGCCCTGCTGAACGCGCTCCGCCTCATCCCGATCTCCAACAATCTGGGCGACGCCAAGAGCATCGTCACGCACCCGGCCTCGACGACCCACCACCGGATCGGGGCGGAAGGCCGCGCCGCCGTCGGCATCGGCGAGGACATGATCCGCCTCTCCCTCGGCCTCGAACACGGGCCGGACCTGATCCGCGACCTCGACCGCGCCATCGCCGCCGCCGGCCTCGGGACGGGCTGCCGGAGCCGGGAGATGTAGCGCCGGCGTCCTTGCCTCCGCCCCCGAGCAGGGAAGCCGGGGCCCAGCCCCGGTTCCGGCGGCAGCTTCAGCGGTCGATCCTGTTCTTCACAGGCTACGCCGCCATCACCCGCTGGAGCGAATGGCGCCGGTTGCGGGTGTGCGGGCGCACCTCGCCGGGCCAGCGCCCGCGCTCAGTGGCCTCCGCCCACGCCGCGCTCTTCAAAACGTCGGGGCTTTCGATCTCGTAGATGGCGTGCCATGTCGGGGTCTCGCCGCGCGCCACGGACTTGAGTTCGCCGCCTATCGACCTCTCGAAGTCCTGCGCCTTCAGGCGCGTGACCGCTATCACACCCGGCACTTCCAGCAGGTAGGGCACGTGCTCGGTGTCATAGACTTCGTTGAACAGATCCTCCTTCTCCGGATCCACATCCATGCTTGCGATGAAGACGTAGCGGGTGCCGATGGGCATGTCGGTGCTCCTCGTTTGCGGACGGCCAACCGTAGCCGATCGGGAGGCGGCGCCATAAGTGTTGTTCGGCGACCCCTTGGAATCGCGGCGAATCAATTTGCTGCGGTGCTGATCGGCGCCTTACTGCCGCGCCTTCACGGCCTCGCCCGCGTCCCAGGCATCGACATGGCTGAGCAGCAGCGGGGAGAGCGCGAAGGAAATCCGGCCGGGCGCGGGGACGCGCGCATGAAGACCGTCCGCGGCGAGCGCCCCGGCCAGCGCCCCGGCATCCGCGCGCGCCAGCACGACATGCGCGCCGCGGCCCGCGGGCGCCAGCGGATCCGGTTCGCCGAGCGCGCCCAGAAACACCGCCGCCAGGGTGCGGGCCTTCCAGCCGAGCGCCTCGATATCGGCGCCGGCGAGCCTGTCGAGCGCGCCGTCCAGCGCCGCGAGCGCGAGCGCGGACGGCACGGGCAACGCTTTGAGCGCGCCGGCGAACGGGCCGGCCGCCTGGAGTCGCCTGCATCGCGAACTCCCGAACCGAGGAGATCGTGCCCTCCGCCCGGCTGCGGGTCCGGAGCTCGTGGTCGTGCGCGATGTCGGC